>JBFGYD010000048.1:0-9578 GCA_041587615.1 Lysobacterales bacterium | reverse complement strand
CCCGGCGTCCGCTCTCGGCATCAGCCATCAGGACACCATCGGTTGGGTTTAAAAAGGCCCCCGGGGCGGGCGCCCCGGGGGCCGTCGGATCAGTCGATTTCGTCGAGCGCCTTCTGGAACCGGTTGGCGTGCGAGCGCTCGGCCTTGGCCAGCGTCTCGAACCAGTCGGCGATCTCGTCGAAGCCCTCCTCGCGCGCCGCCCGCGCCATCCCCGGGTACATGTCCGTGTACTCGTGGGTTTCGCCGGCAATGGCCGATTTCAGGTTTTCGTGGGTTTCGCCGAACGGCTCGCCGGTGGCCGGATCGCCGCATTCTTCGAGGTATTCCAGATGCCCGTGCGCGTGCCCCGTCTCGCCCTCGGCGGTCGAGCGAAAGACGGCCGCGACGTCGTTGTAGCCCTGCACGTCGGCCTTCTGGGCGAAGTAAAGGTAACGCCGGTTGGCCTGGGATTCTCCGGCGAAGGCATCCTTCAGATTGCGCTCGGTTTGTGATCCTTTGAGTTCCATGTCGGTCTCCGTGCTGCGCCGCGGGAGGCTTGATGGGGACTCCCGGCGGGTCAATGTCAATACCGATCCAAGTCTACGTCATGCCCGAGCGAGCACGAAATCGATCCTGGCTATGGCGCCGATAGCCGCCGGCTATGTGGCCGGCTCGGCGCGGAGATAGCCGCGCGCGCCGCTGATCCGAAGCATTCCGTCGCCATCGACCGTCATCGAACGCGCGGCACTCAGAATCTCGTACACTCGCCGTTCCTGGGCCATCAGCGGTTCGGGGCAAAGCTTCTTGGTGCCGCCGACGGCGCCCATGACCAACGCCTCCGGCGAACCCTCGAAGGCCACCATGAACTCATTGCAGCCGCTGCTGCCGGTGATCCGCGCCTGGCCCATATCGACCTCCAGCCAGCCCTGACCGCCGGCCGCTACGGGATTGCCGTCGACTTCGACCAGCTGCCAGCGGCCTTGGTCCATGGCAACGGCGGCGCCGGGGTTTTCGGGTTCGTTCATCGAGCATCCAATCAGAAAAATTGCTGCCAATACGCTACGCATCGGGTTCCTCCGAGTCATCCCGGCGGCCAGTCGAAGGCACGCCCGGCGAGAAAATGCAGGTGAATGTGAAACACGGTCTGTCCGGCGCCGGCGTTACAGTTCATGACCACCCGGTAGCCCTGCTCAGCGACCTCGACCTGGCGCGCGTATTCAGCGGCCGCCAGGAACAGCTTGCCGACCAGCTCCGCCTGCTCCGGACGCAGGTCGTTGATCGTTCGGACGTGATCCTTGGGCACGAACAGCACATGATGCGGGGCCTGCGGATTGACGTCGCGGAAACCGAGGACCTGGTCGGTCTCGTAAACGATATCGGCCGGAATCTTGCGCTCGATAATGTCCAGGAAAAGCGTTTCTGACATCGGTCTTACCTCTGGCCGCATGTTACATCAGTCGGCTACTCGCCGACTCGGTGGCGGCCGGCAAACGCGTGGGCCAGGGTCGACGAGTCAATGTACTCTAATTCGCTGCCGAGCGGGACACCGTGGGCGATCCGGCTGGCGCGAACGCCCGCCGCCGCCGCCATCTCGCTCAAGTACTGCGCGGTCGCCTCGCCCTCCACCGTCAGATTGGTAGCGATGATCAGTTCCTCGATCGGCTCCGCGCCAAAGCGCGCGCTCAGCTCGCTCAAACCCAGTTCGTCCGGGCCGATGCCGTCCAGCGGCGACAGGCGTCCCATCAGCACGAAATAGGTGCCTCGAAATCCGGTCGAACTCTCGATTGCCGCCGCGTCGATCGGGCTCTCCACGACGCACACGACGGCCTGATCGCGCGAAGCGTCGGCGCAGATCGCGCACTCGTCGCGTTCGCTCAAGGTCCGGCATCGCCGGCAGTGACCGATCTTCGCCATCGCCTCGGCCAACACTTCGCCCAGCCGTCGACCGCCGTCCCGATCGCGCTCGAGCAGGTGAAACGCGGCCCGCTGGGCCGACTTCGGCCCCACCCCGGGCAGGCAGCGTAGCGCCTCGATCAGCTCATCGAGCAGCCGCGAATGGCTCATCGGCAAGCCAGCGCCCGGTAAAACTCATCCAACATCCGGGCTAGAACGGCAGCTTAAGACCACCGGGAAGCTGCAGACCCCCGGCCAGCCCTCCAAACCGTTCCTGCACCAACTCGGTCACTTTGTTCACCGCGTCGTTGATCGCCGCAGCCACGAGGTCTTCGGCCATTTCCGGATCCTGGGACATGAGCTCGCGGTCGATCGACACCCGCCGGACTTCGTGCCGCCCGCTCATGGTCACCTTGACCAGGCCGGCCCCGGCCTCGCCGACGACCTCCGCGGTAGCCAGCGCCTCCTGGGCTTTCTTGAGGTCCTCCTGCATTCGCTGAGCCTGCTGCATCAGACCCGCCAAAGGTCCTTTCATAGTGTTCTCCGTGAACGTCTGGTCATGAGCGATCGCCTCGAGTCTCCGCCTCGGAGCCTTCGTCGGCGGCTGGAACGATCGAGTCGGCGATGAGTTCGGCGCCAAATTCCGAGCGCAGAGCCTGAACCGCCGGATCGTTTTCCAACGCCTCGCTGGCCTCTCTCAGACGCTGCTCCGCTTGCCGGTCCCGCGCCCGTGCCGGGCTCTCGGCATCGGGCCGGCCACGGGTAAAGCTGACTTCGGCGCCCTTACCGTAGAACTTGGTCAGCGCCGCGGCGATCTTGCGCTCTGCCGCCGGCGTGTGCAAGTGCTCGAGCTTCGGGTCGAGCACCAGCGTGTATCGACCCTCGCCCCGGCGCTTGAAAATGCTGTTTTGAGCCAGCACCGCCGCGGTGCCGTTCAGGCCCAGACGGTCAATCAGCGTGGCCCATTCGGACGTCTCGCGGCCGGCCAACTCCGTCGCGGGCGCCGGGTCCGGTACCGTGCTCTCCTCTGCCGCGAGCGCCGCGTCCGGATCCGTGCGCACCTCCGTCACGGGCGCCGGCGGCGGGTCTTCTCGAGCCTCGGCCGCGCCCGTTTTTTCACCCGGGGGAACCGGCTTCAGCACGCTTTCGCGCCGCGGGGGGGCCGCGGCGGCGCCGGACGGCACCTTGGATTCGACCGCCGAGGGCTTCGAGGCAGGCGCCGCTGGCTCGGCCACAGTCCGACCAGGCTCGGGCGGTTTGGTTTCGGCCGATTCGACCGTCGCCGGCCGAAACGCGAGCATTCTGAGCAGGGTCATCTCGAAGCCGGTCCGGTGATCGGGCGCCAGATCGAGTTCGCCGCGACCGCCGAGCGCGATCTGGTAGTAGAGCTGCACGTCCTCAGGATTCAGGCGCTGGGCCAGTTCGGCCACCAGCGGGTCGTCGCCGGGCGCGTCGGCCACGACCTGGGCGATCGCCGCCGAGTGCAGAAGCTGAGCGATTTCGCCCAAGATCCGTGAATAGTCGGGCGCGTGGTCGGCCAGCGCCTCGACGCTGTCCCATAGCGCCTGCGCGTCACCCGCGCACAGCGAGCCGATCAGTTCGCCCAGATGACGGCGCTCGACCGTGCCCAGCATCGCGCGCACGTCGTCGGCGAGCAGGCGCCCGCCGCCGTAGGCGATCCCCTGGTCGAGCAGCGACAACGCGTCGCGCATGCTGCCGTCGGCGGCCACCGCGAGCAAGTGAATGCCTTCGGCCTCGGCTTCGACCTCCTCCTGGCCCAACATCTTCGCCAGGTACTCGTCGATCAGCGCCACCGGCAGGCGCTTCAGGTTGAACTGCAGACAGCGCGAGAGCACCGTCACCGGCAGTTTCTGCGGGTCGGTGGTGGCAAGCAGGAACTTGACGTGCGGCGGCGGCTCCTCGAGCGTCTTCAGCAGCGCGTTGAAGCTGTGGGTCGACAGCATGTGCACCTCGTCGATCAGGTACACCTTGAAGCGCCCGCGTGCCGGCGCGTACTGGACGTTCTCCATCAGATCCCGGGTGTCGTCGACCTTGGTGCGCGAGGCCGCGTCGACCTCGATCAGATCCAGAAACCGACCCTCGTCGATATCGGTGCAGGCGCTGCAGGTACCGCACGGCTGCGAGCTGACGCCACTTTCGCAGTTGAGCGCCTTGGCGAACACCCGCGCGACCGTGGTCTTGCCGACCCCGCGGGTACCGGCAAACAGGAACGCGTGGTGGACCCGGTCCTGGTCCAGCGCGTTGACCAGCGCGCGCACGACGTGTTCCTGGCCGACCATTTCGGCGAAACTGCGAGGCCGCCATTTGCGCGCCAGAACCTGATAGCTCATTGAGATCTTTCGGGACCGCGAGGGGTCTGCTATTGTGCCAAGGCGCCGATCAAAACGCCACGTTCGTCCCTCGGCGAGGGTGGCGGCCTCCGCCAGCCGCACCCCGGCGCCCGAGTCCATTGCTGCCGCTGCTCCCTTCCGGGCCTGACGGGGTTCACAATTTATCGTCGCGAGGGGACCGGCGAAGGCCGCCATTGACCGTTGTCGCCCGCCGGATCGGTCGCCGGCGCAGGGCGCGCGCCATTGTCCCCGCTTTTTAATTTTTTTTCACCTCCTCTTTCCGTCTGGATGGAAAGAAATTCGAAATGGGTCATTCGCCGGCAGCCAGGGCTTTTGTGGTCTCTGTTGGGATAGATCAGGTTTGCCCGCGCATCGCGCTCAAAGGTCGCGTAACATCTGACCGGGCTTGCGCCACGCGGCGCTGGCGTCATCCGCGACTTGGAATCTAGAAAATGAATGACAGCTCGAATTACACCCCGCCGAAAGTCTGGGCCTGGGACAAAGAGAGCGGCGGCCAGTTTGCCAAGATCAACCGCCCCACTGCCGGACCGACCCACGACAAAGAGCTGCCCGTCGGCGAGCATCCAATGCAGCTTTACTCGCTGGCGACGCCCAACGGGGTCAAGGCGACCGTGATGCTGGAGGAACTCCTCGAGCGGGGCCATGGCGGCGCGGAATACGACGCCTGGCTGATCGACATCGGCGAGGGCGACCAGTTTTCCAGCGGCTTCGTACGGGTGAACCCAAATTCGAAGATCCCGGCTCTGGTGGACCGCAGCACGGCGACGCCGACGCGGGTCTTCGAGTCCGGTTCGATCCTGCTCTATCTGGCGGAAAAATTCGGGGAATTGCTGCCGGACGAGCACGGCAAGCGAACCGAGACGCTGAACTGGCTGTTCTGGCAGATGGGCGCCTCGCCCTATCTCGGCGGCGGATTCGGGCATTTCTATGCTTACGCCCCGGACAAGCTCGAATACCCGATCGATCGTTACGCGATGGAGGTCAAACGGCAGCTCGACGTCCTGAACCGCAATCTCGCGGAGCGAAAATACGTGGCTGGCGATGAATACACGATCGCTGATATCGCCATCTGGCCCTGGTATGGCGCGCTCGTGCGCGGCCTGCTCTACGACGCCGGCGAATTTCTGCAGGTCCACACCTACGAGCACGTCGTGCGCTGGACCGAGAGGATCGCCCGCCGCCCGGCGGCCAAGCGCGGCCGCATGGTCAACCGGACCTGGGGCGAGCCCGACACCCAGTTACACGAGCGCCACGATGCCGGCGACTTCGAAACGCGCACCCAGGACAAGCTGGACCCGGAAGAACCCGAGACGTAGCGACAACCAGACTTCAATTTCGGGCAGGTTCTTGGCCCCTCGCCAGAGCCCGGCGCGCCGCCGCTATGGCTGCCCGCAGCGCGGCGCGGTTGGCGCGAACTACCTCGGCATCGATCCCGTCTCCGCGTCCCGGAAAAGCGGCCCACCTTGAGATTTGGTCCTCTCCGAGACGCGCCTCCAGCTCGTCCAGCCGAGCGAGCCACGCGCGCGCCGTTTGGCGGGCGCGCGGCTGCCGCGCGATCGGCGGGGTGTCCTTGACGGTGACCCAAACCGCCCCGGTATGCGCGACCGCCGGGCGCGCAACCGGGCCGCTCGGCAGCCCGCGCAGCAGCTCCGCGCTGGTTTGGCGCTCCAGCACCAGCATGCTCGCGAAGAAGCCTTTCGGCTCGATCTGGGTCTCGTACCGTTTGACGCCCCGCGCGCGCAGCGCAAGCCATGTAGACCGCTCAATCCGAACCAGCGCCTTTAGCGCGATCTCGCGGGCCCCCTCCCGCGTCTCGACCACCCGCGCGACCTCGCCGCCCTGTACCAGTTCCAATGTCCTGATTTCATCGCGCTCAGGGTCGAACCGCACCCGACCCTCGATGCGCACTTCGCCCGGCGCCGGCAAGCTCAGCTCGTCACCGATGGCGGCACCCGAAACGACCAGCTCGATCAGCGGGCCGTTGGTCACGAACGTGCGGCCTCGGCGGACCGCCTCGAGCCAACTCTCGGGCTCGAGCGGCCCGCTGACCCGGGCATAAAATCGCTCACGCCCCGGCAGTCCCGGCAGACAGGGATAATCGGTGCCGGCGGTGGGCCCAATGCGCAGCCCGAGGTTCAGCGCCTCGTACCAGCGCTGGTAGAACGGCAGCCCCAGGTTCAGTACCTCGATGAAGTCGAGCAGCTCCGCGTGTCCCCAGACGGCCAGCCCCTCCTCGGCCCCGGCCAAGCCCCAGTGGGCGTAGCCGTTCACGGCGCCCTGCTCGTGGGCCCGGCGCCACACCCGGTCGTAGAGCGGGTATAACGCGGGGAGATCCAGGTAACGGTGCGCGCCAAGCACGATCGAATGGCCGAGCACGTGGGTGCGCGGGTTTTCCTGCCCCGACAGCAGCAGCGTATCGCCGTCACGATAGACCGCGGGCGACCCGAAACCGTACTGCGGGGTGATGTGCACGTCCCGCGCCAGCCCCATCTGGAGCAGGTTGGCGACGTGAATGTCCTCGGCCTGCATCCGGGCGGCGATCGCCGGATCGAACCGCGGGTGCGGGCGCTGGATGTGCAGGTGATCGTCCGCCCCGTACCAGCCCGAAGCGGGGAGGTTCGCCCAACGCACCAGCGGCAGCTCAACCCGGCGGCGCTCACCGGCCACGAGTTCAAACGCGACCCGCAGGCGCTCGTACTCGATGCCTTTGGTCGCCGTCACCGTGTAGCGCCCTGGCGGCAGCCTCGTCGTGATCGAGCCGTCGGCGTAGAACTCGGTTCGTCCGGTGTAAGGGTTAGGAATCGCGCGCCGCCGATGCCACACCGCCTGGAGCTGCGCCGTCCCGGGAATCCAGTTGTGCCACGGCACGTTGCCGCAATCGGCGAAAACCGGCAGCGCTTCGGCCGGAACCCGCGCGGTACCGTCCTCGGCCAGCAGTTCGATCCGAGCGGGGGTCGACTCGCCCGTCACCGCGTCGCGGATCGACAGCTCGAGCACGGCCGGTCCGACCGGCGCGGACCGATCGCGCCCGCTCTCGCCCGAACACGCGCCGATCAGCGCCAGGCCGAGCATAGCGGTGTGGACAAGCCTCACTCGACGGTCTCCCGCCGCTTCGACCACCAGCCGGCGCACGCCGCCGCGGAGACGGTGACCGCGGCGGCGAGCGTGGCGAGCAAGGCTTGCCCGGGCGTCCAGCCACCGGGGCCGCGCAGATGAAGCGTCAGCCACGCCAAGACGCCGGCGAGAGCGACACACGAGGCGAAGAGCGCCCTGGGAATCGAGCGCCGCCCGCGCATGCGTAGCGCGAGCGCAGCAGCCAGCGGACTGGCCAGCAGCGCCGCGGCAGCGGCGTCACGCGACCAGGACGCCGCGTCGATCCCCACCCTCAGCACGAACAGAAGATCCGCCACGAGCAGGCAGCCGAGCGTCGCCGTCAGAGCCGCCGCCAAGTCCAAAAGCCCCGACCTGCCGGTCAGCGCCCGCATCCGTGCTACGGTGGCCGCCAGCACGGCGGCAACGACCGCCATGACCGCGAGACTCGTCAGCGACACCATCGGCGGCCCTCCTGGCTGGATCTGCGACCGGTTCGTAACGATAACGAACCCTGGCGGGTTCGCAAATCCGGGAGCGGGTCTCATGCAAGATGCAGCCGTCAAAGCAGAACGGCGGCGTATTCAACGCCGCCGTTCCGTGATTTGCCAGGCGTGGAGAGTTGCCTGGTTCGACCGCCCTCGGTTGCGCCGGTCCGCCTCGGTTAAATCGTGTCGAAGCGGTCCAGCGTCATCACCTTGGTCCATGCATCGACAAAGTCGCGCACGAACTTCTCGCTGCCGTCGTTGGCGGCATAGACCTCCGCGATCGCGCGCAGCTCGGCGCTCGACCCGAACGCGAGGTCAACCGGCGTGGCGGTCCACTTGAGCTCACCGGTTGCGCGATCGCGGCCCTCGTAGATGCCCTCGGACGTCGCTGACTTGGACCACTCCGTGGACATGTCGAGCAGATTTACGAAGAAGTCGTTGCTCAACGTGCCGGGCCGGGCGGTGAACACGCCGTGTCCGGCTTGCCCGGAGTTTGCGCTCAAAGCCCTCATGCCACCGACCAGAACGGTCATTTCAGGAACGTTCAGGGTCAGCATATCGGCCCGATCGACCAGCATCGCGGTCGGCGATCTGCGATTACCGTCACCGAAGTAGTTGCGGAAACCGTCAGCGGTCGGCTCGAGCACGGCAAAAGAACTGACGTCGGTCTGCTCCTGCGTTGCGTCCGTGCGTCCCGGAGTGAACGGCACCTGCACGTCGTGTCCGGCCTGCTTCGCGGCCTCCTCAATGGCTGCGGAGCCGCCCAGCACGATCAGGTCGGCAAGCGATACTCTCTTGCCGCCTTCTTGGGCGCCGTTGAAGTCTTCCTGGATGCCCTCGAGGCGCTGCAGCACCCTTGCCAGTTGATCCGGATCGTTGACTTCCCAATCCTTTTGCGGCGCCAGGCGGATGCGCGCGCCGTTGGCGCCGCCGCGCATGTCGGTGCCACGGAAGCTGGCGGCCGACGCCCAGGCGGTCTCGACCAGCTCGGGAACCGTCAGCTCCGATGCAAGGATGTCGGACTTGAGCTTCGCGATGTCCTCTGCGTCAATCAACGCATGATCGACCGCGGGGACGGGGTCTTGCCACAGCAGCTCATCGGCCGGAACCTCCGAGCCCAGGTAGCGTGCCCGCGGGCCCATGTCGCGATGGGTCAGCTTGTACCATGCCTTGGCGAAGGCGAGTTCGAACTCCTCGGGATTGTCGAGGAAGCGCTGCGATATTTCCCGATAGCTCGAGTCGAACTTGAGCGAGAGGTCTGTCGTCAACATGACCGGAGCGTGACGCTTCGACGGGTCGTGAGCATCTGGTACCAGATTGGCCGCCTGTCCATCGGCCGGGATCCACTGCGTTGCGCCCGCGGGGCTCTTGGTTTTTACCCACTCGAAGGCGAACAGGTTTTGCAGGTAGTTCATGCTCCACCTGGCCGGGGTTACCGTCCACGCACCTTCCAACCCGCTGGTGATCGTGTCTTCGGCATTGCCCTTGCCGCACTTGTTCTCCCAGCCAAACCCCTGCTGCTCGATGCCCGCCGCTGCGGGCTCGGGACCCACGCAATCGGCCGGCTTGGCCGCGCCGTGGACTTTGCCGAACGTGTGGCCCCCGGCGATCAGCGCAACGGTCTCTTCATCGTTCATCGCCATGCGACCGAAAGTCTCGCGAATGTCCTTGGCGGCCGCAACCGGATCCGGATTGCCGTTCGGCCCTTCTGGATTGACGTAGATCAGGCCCATCTGAACCGCGGCCAGAGGATTCT
>JBFGYD010000047.1:0-9585 GCA_041587615.1 Lysobacterales bacterium | reverse complement strand
GCTGTTCGGCGACCAGGGCGTCAGCAGCATCCGCACCGAGCTCCTGATCATGATCACCCCGCGGGTGGTGGCCAATCTCGAGGAGGCGCGCGAGGTCAGCCGCGAGTATCGGGAAAAAATGGAGGCCCTGGAGCCGTTGGACCTCGAGGGTTTGAAGACCGGCGTGACCGTGCCGGGGCACCGGAAAAAGGACTGAAAAACCAATGAAAATCAAAAGACTGATCACAGCGATCGCCTTCACGATGGCGCTGGCCGGGTGCGCCACGCAGCCGCGGGAACCGGAAGACCCGATGACCCGGGCGCAGCAGCGCTGGGACCTGCTGATCGCCGGCGATTACCGCGGCGCGTATGAATACCTGACACCGGGCTATAAGTCGACCGTCAGCGCCCAGCAGTACGATGCGCGTCTAAGGACCCGAACGGTCCGCTGGCTGTCGGCTCAGGCGTATCCGGCAGAGTGTGACGGAGAGGGCGTTTGCGAGGTCCCCGTTTCGCTAGACTTCGAGGTGCAGATGCCGATCCCGGGGATCGGGAAACAGCGGTCTTTTCAACCGCTTAAGGAGAAATGGCTGCTCAATGACGGGGTCTGGTATTTCCTGCCGAAAGAGTAAAAAAAGGGTTTGCGTTGCAAAATCAATTGTCGTACCATGTGACCGCTCTTGCCTATTAAGCAACGTATAAAGGCGGCATGTGTCCGCATAGAGAGTGCTGGTTAGCCGCTCTACAGTAGCCCTGTATTCTGTTAGGAGTGTTGTGATGAAGAAGAAAGCCTTAACTACAGCTGTGCTCGCTGGCATCGGCGGGGTCGCCGGTTTGGCGGGCATCGCTAATGCCGTGAACATCAATAACGATGGCCTCGGCCAAGTTCTTATTTACCCGTATTTCACGGTCAACGCCGGCAACCAAACGCTGATGTCGATCGTGAATACCACCAACCGTACCAAGGCGGTCAAGGTGCGCTTCCTCGAGGGCTTGAACAGCCGCGAGGTGCTCGACTTCAACCTGTACCTGTCGCCGTTTGACGTATGGACCGGTTCGGTGTTCACCAACGGCCCCGACGACGTCGGCAACCTGGTGACCCGCGACCATTCCTGCACGGTGCCGGACATCATCGGCCAGACTTCGTTGGCGCCGCCGCTGCCGGAGCTGCCGACCGGGGACCGCTACGTACCGTTCCGGACGTTTGCGCTCGACGACCCGGCCATCGGTCCGCCGCCCGCCGGCGCGGCCGAAGACGGCCCGGCGAGCCCGGACCGCACCCGCGAAGGTCACATGGAAGCCATCGAGATGGCCGAACTGAACGACCTGATCGAGGGTTCCGCCTCGGCGGCGGTCCACGTTCAAGGTCCGCCGGTGCCCGCGACTTCGTTCGGGATCACCTATCCGGCCGACTGCGAGCAGCTCAACCAAGCTTGGGTGGTCGATAATCTGGGCACCCCGATCGGTTACTGGGCGATCGACCCGAACATCGACACCGATCCGCCGGCCGGCGGCATCTTCGGCGCGGCCAGCGTCGTGGATGGCGCGGAAGGCACCCAGGTCAGCTACGACGCCGACGCGGTCGCCGCATTTGCTCAGACCGTGCTGCACTCGGCACCGGGCGACGTGTTCCCCTCGGTCCGTCAGGCCGACTTCGATCCGAACGCGAACGGGCTGGTCGACAGCCTGGTGTTCGATTCCGACCTCGGCTCGGTCATCGCTTCCGAGTGGTTCGCCGGCGAGGACGCGGTCAGCGCCGTGTTCATGCGCAACCAGATCTACAACGAGTACGCTCTGGATTCGGATCTGGACGCCTCCACCGAATGGGTGCTGACGTTCCCGACCAAGCGCTTCTACACCGACCCGGCCATCGTGGGCGAGTTCGGTCCGGCGCGTCCGCCGTTCACCGACGTCTTCGACTTCCCGACGGGTGGTGCCTGCGAAGAGTTCGGCATTCGCTTCTGGGACCGTGAAGAGCGGACCGTGACTCCGAACATCACGCCGATCGACTTCTCGCCGCAACCGCCTGGAGTCGCTCCGGACCGCCTGTTCCTGTGCTGGGAGACCAACGTGGTCCGGTTCCAGAACAGCACTCAGGGCCTTGGTGGCACCGGCCTGTTCGGCACGCAGACGGTCGATGGGACCTTGATCACGCTGACGCTGGACGGGGTGTTCGAGAACGGCTGGGCGCGGATCGACTTCACCCGCGACTCAAACGACAACCCGCTGGCACTGCCGCACACGTATACGTCTGCTGATGGCGACATATACAACGGCCTGCCGGTGACCGGTTTCGCCGCTCAGGTGATCAAGAACGGCAACGTTGGCGGCTCGCTGGCCAACTACGCCGGCCTGTTCCGTCACAAGGCGGACAAGGACATCATGGGATCGTAAGATCCGGCGACAATCGCGACTGTGGAAGCGGGGCCTCACGGCCCCGTTTCCTTTTTCTGGCCTAACTACAGCCAACGAAAACTTTACGCCAAGTTAGCACCCCTTTAGCACGCATTTGCCGGTCGAGTGCTACACTCTGCTTGATGGACAGAGTTTTGATGGCCGAACCGCTGGTCTCAGTCGGATAACGAACCAAAGATTACGAGGACAAAAGCCCATGAAGAGGTTGAAGACCATTCTGTCGGTGGTGGTGGCCCTGGCGGCCGCGCAATCGTCGGCCCAGCAACTGATCCTCGATGGACAGGCCATCGATTTGGATCCGAATCTGCCGGTAACCATCGAAGAAGACGGCGACATCGTGGCTTTCAGCGCCGCGGGCGACCTGACCTGCGCCAACGTGACCACCCCGCCGACCGTGACCCTGACCGCATCGCCGACCAGCCTGAACGGTGCGGGCAACGTCACCCTATCCTGGACCACCCAGTTCGCCGACTCCTGTACCCCGAGCAACGGCACCGGGACCAGCTGGCCCAGCACCAACATCACGCTGCCCAGCGGCCAGACCACGATCACCAATCTGACTTCGACGACCGCCTTCACTCTCACGTGCGACAACGTGCTGGGCATGGCGAGCGAAACGGCCTCGGTAACGGTCAGCAGCAACGACGAGTACGGCGGTTTTCCGCCGCCGGGCGATTGCGGTCCCACCGAACAGCCCCCGGCCGGCACGACCCACGAAAACCCGCTCGAGATTTTCGGGCAGAACTCACGGTTGGTCGTTACGAACAACTTCGAAGGTCCGTTCGGCGAGGGCTGGCCGGCGATCCAAAACTCCAAGGAAGACATCTTCATCGGACGAAACCAGTGGGCCGCGCTGGGCTTTATCGCCGGGCAGGCGGCCTCGTGCACCGGAACCGGATGCAGCCGCTCTCTCGGGCGGATAGAATGGGATACGTCGATATTCGGGGACGCGCCCAAGGTGGTCTCGATCTCCCGCTGTCCGGGAGACTTCAACACCGAGCTCGGGAGCTGCCGGGTCAGCGTCTCGCCGCTGCTGTGGCAGTACGGAGCAGGCTTTGGTTGCAACCTGACCGTGGGTCAGCAGTATTACCTGAACATCATCCACGGTAACGCCATCGATCCTTCGCAGACGGAGTGCGGCGCCAACGAGTGCGCGGCGTTGATCAACGTCAGGTAGGCTCAGCACAACGACCACGAACTCGCGAACTCGCGCTGGCCGCGAGTTCGCTTTATGGGAAGTCGAGAAATGAAAACAGCGCTTTGTATCGTCCTGATCGCGAGTCTCGCGGCGCTTCATGCGGCCGCAGACGACAAGGACTTCTTGATCCGCCAGGCCGGCGTGTCGGTCGATGTCGACGACATCGACGCAATTGCCGGGAACATCCCCGACGACCTGCGTCTGGGCGTCATGGACGATCCCAACCGCATTGCCGGCTATCTGGAGACCATCGTGCTGCACCGCGCGGTCGCGGCCGACGCGCGCCGCCACGGCCTCGATCAGGATCCGATCATCCAGCGCGAAATCCAGATCATGGCCGAGGGGATCCTGGCCAAGCACCACGTCAAACGCGCGATCGCCGAGCTGCCGGAGCCGGATTACGAGCAGCTCGCCAAAGAACGTTATCTGGCGAGCCCCGATCAGTACATGGCGCCGGCGCAGCTCGATCTGTCCCACATCCTGATTTCCACCCGCACGCGCAGTGAGGCGGAGGCGCTGGCGATTGCGACTGAGGCTCACCAAAAATTGACCAAGAACCCGGAATCACTGGAGGATCTGGTCGCCGAATACTCCGACGACCCCTCGGCGGAGAACAATAACGGCCGCTTCGACGGGATCACCCGCGGTCGCATGGCGCCGCCGTTCGAACAGGCCGCCTTCGCCTTGTCGGAGCCGGGCGACATCAGCGAGCCGGTCAAAACCAAGTTCGGCTATCACGTGATCGTGTTGCACGACCGAGAGCCGGCGTCGCTGAAACCGTTTGACAAGGTCAAGGGCGAGATCATCGCGGAGCTGAGGCAGAAGCACGACGAGCAGATGCGCACGGACTTCCTGGACAAGTTCCGCGTCCAGCCGATGGAGGTCAACGAGGAGGCGGTCCTCGCACTGCGCGAGCGCTACGCCGAACGCGACGACTGAGCGCGGGGCCTGTCGGCTCCCGTCTAGGAAGCTTTCGGTGAAAGCGCTTCCCCTGCTCAGGAATCTGCTGGTCCGGGAAATCCGCCAGCGCTACGTGAGTTCTGCCGGCGGCCTGTTCTGGGCCCTGATCCTGCCGTTGGCCCAGCTCGGGATCTACGCGTTCGTTTTCGTCCACATCTTCAAGATCCGGGTTCCAGGGGCCGACCTGACCGGTTTCGTCCCGTTCTTGGCGATCGCCTTCTGGCCATGGAGCGCTTTCGCCGAGGGTTTGAGCCGCGGGGCGGTCGCGATCACCGAGAACCAGGCCCTGATCGGCAAGGTCGCGCTGCCGCACCACGTTCTGGTGCTGGCCAACGCCAGCGCCGCTTTCGTGCTGAATTTGTTCGGCTACCTCGCGGTGCTGATCGTGTTGATCGCGCTCGGCACGACCGTATATCCGAGCGGAATCCTGCCCGCGCTGTGGATCGTGGCGCAAATCTTCGCGCTGATGGTGGGACTGGCTTTTTTCCTGAGCGCGGTCCAGGTCTTCGTGCGCGACCTGGCCCACGCGCTGCAACCGATTCTTCTGCTATGGTTTTTCTCCACCCCGATCCTCTATTCGATGGCCATGGTCCCGGAGCGCTTTCAGCCGTGGCTGCGGATCAATCCGTTCGTCCATTTCGTCGAAGGCCTGCGCCAGGCGCTGCTCTACGGTGAGTGGCGTCCGGCGACGATCGACTGGATCATGCCGCTGGCGGTGCTCGCGGTGCTGGTCGCCGGCTATCTCTTTTTTCGACGCCTGAGCCCGCGCTTCGAAGATTTCCTGTGACCGGCCAGCCGCTGATCGAATTAAAAGGTGTGGGCAAGCGCTATCCCCCCGCGCGCAGCTCGGGCGATCGCCTGCTGGGTCTGTGGCGGGGCCTGCTCGCCCGCTCTCCGAGCGCCGCCGCCGGCGTCCTCGAGGGGATCGACCTGCGGGTCCAGCGCGGCGAGGCGCTGGCCGTTCTGGGCGAGAACGGGGCCGGCAAGTCGACGCTGTTGAAGATCGTTGCCGGCGTGATCCCGCCGTCGACCGGAACCGTTCGCGTTAACGGCCGTCTCGGCGCCTTGCTGGCGCTGGGCGCCGGATTTCACCCGGAGTTTTCGGGACGCCAAAACGTGCGCACCGCGGCCACACTGGCGGCGCTGGATGCCGCTGAGATCGACGCCCGCATGGCCGACATCATCGAATTCGCCCAGTTGGGGGCCGCGATCGATCAGCCGGTCAAACACTACTCCTCGGGCATGACCGTGAGGCTCGGATTTGCCGTGATCACGGCGATCCGTCCCGAGGTGTTGATCAGCGACGAGGTCCTGGCGGTGGGCGATGCGTCGTTTCAAAAGAAGTGCATTCGCTGGCTGGAGGACTACCTTGCAGGCGGCGGCACGCTGCTGCTGGTCTCCCACAGCGTTTACCACGTGCAGAAGCTGTGTCGCCGCGCGCTGTGGCTTCACCAGGGGAGGATTCGCCGCGAGGGCGACGTGTTCGCGGTGAGCCAGGCCTATCTGGCTCACCATGAGGCGAAGCTGCGCGCGGCCGCAGGCGGGGAAACAGCGCCAAGACGGGTGCGGATCGACCGCCTGCGGATCAACGGCAGCGGCGCGCGCGAGGCGCTGCTGATCGCTCCCGAGGCGAGCATCGAAATCGTCGCCGAACTCGGCGGCGAACGACCCGGAGACCGGCTCAGCGTCGCGATCCAGCAAATGGACGGCGCCCTGATCGCGCGCGTGCGGGTCGAAGCCGGCGTCTCGCCCGTGCGCTTCGAACTCGGTCCGCTGCCGCTTTTGCCCGGCCACTATCAGGTCGAGTTCCTGCCGCTGGACGGCGGCGGCAATCGTTGCGGCGATGCCGAACGGCGTCTGCTCCGCGTGACCGGCGGCTCCCGGGAATTCGGTTCCCTCCGGATACCGCGCCAATGGCACTAGGCACCGAGGCAAGCAGCGTGGTGGGCATGGTTCCGGAGATCGAAGTCATCGTGCCGGTCCATGACGCCTTCGAGCCGCTGGTGGCGTGCCTGGCGGCGCTGGAACGCACCCTCGACGCCGATCAGCCGGCGTGCCTGATCGACGACGCCTCGACCGATCCGCGGGTGCTGCCGCTGCTGGCCAATTTCGAGCGGCGCCGGCGCGGCGTGCGGCTGATCCGGCAGCGTTCGAACCGCGGGTTCGTGGCCACCGTCAATCGCGCAATGGAGGAAAGCAAACTCGACGTGGTGCTCCTGAACACCGACACGGAGGTGACTCTCGGCTGGCTGGATGCGCTGGCGCGGTGCGCGTCCAGCGACCCGACGATCGCGACCATCACCCCGTTTTCGAACAACGCCGAGATCTGCTCGTTCCCGGAGTTTTGCCGCAACAACCCGCCGCCGGCGGACCCGGAGCGCGTCGCCGCCGCGATCCGAGCCGCGGCTCCCGAACCGGTCTATCCCGACCTGCCCACCGGGGTCGGCTTTTGCCTTTACCTCCGACGCCGAGCCCTTGCCGAACTGGGCCTGTTTGATGAAGCCCGATTCGGACACGGCTATGGCGAGGAGAACGATTTTTGCATGCGGGCTGCCGCCGCCGGCTACCGCAACGTGCTGTGCGAGGATGCCTACGTGGTGCACCTGGGCGGGCGCTCGTTCGGTCCCAAGGGTTTGGCCCCGGGCGGCGATAACATGGAGCGTCTGCTGGAGCGCCATCCCGACTACGCCGAACGGGTGGCGGCATTCATTCGTGCCGATCCGCTGAAGGCGCTGCGCGAGCGGATCGTCACGGCGCTCGACGGCGCCCGGCAGTAACGCATCAGCCGACCTTAAACCGCGAAAGCGGTTTGAACTGCCGAAGGCAAACAGGACACTCACGCCAAATTCCCGGATAATACCCGGTCCAATGAACGACGCGCCCGCAATGCAGTTCACCGGCGAGCGGTTCACCCCGGAGTGTCCGCGAGAGATCTGGTACGAGCACTGGCACCGGTACGCCTTCGCGCGCGAGCTGGTGGCCGGTTTGCGGGTTCTCGACCTGGCCTGTGGTGAGGGCTACGGTGCGGATCTTCTGGCCGGACGCGCGCGCGAGGTCGTGGGCATGGATTCGAGCACCGAGGCGATCGCGCACGCGGCCAGGCGCTACCGACGGGCAAATCTGTCCTTCGCCGCCGCGTCGGCGGCCCGAATTCCGGTCGAGGACGCCCAGTTCGACGCCGTCGTCTCGTTCGAGACCATCGAGCACCTGGCCGAGCAGGCCGAGATGTTGCGCGAGTTTCGGCGGGTGTTGACACCGTCCGGCGTGCTGATCATCTCCTCGCCGGACAAGGCGATCTACAGCGACGCGGTCGGCCACCAGAACGAGTATCACGTCCGCGAGCTGTATCGCGACGAGTTCCTGGCACTGCTCAAAGAGCAGTTTGCCGCCGTCACCCTGCTGGGCCAGAAGCTGATGTTTCACTCCTGCATCTGGCCGATGAACGACGGGCCGTCCGGCGGACGTTACGACGAGATCGTCAAGGCCGGGGAACAACTGGAGCACGGTCGGCGACCCGCGCCGCTTTATTTGATCGCACTGTGCGCGGCCGAGCCGGACCAGCTGCCGAAGCTGGAACAGGATCTCTCGCTGTTCGGTGATCGTGAGGAATCGGTCTACGCGCATTATTACCACGAGATTCGAAAAAACATGGCCGCCGGCGCCGTTCTGAAAGAGCGGGATGCCGAAATCGACCGCTTGCGCGCCGCCCAGGCGCCGCCGCGGGCGTCTTGGTGGCGGCGATTGTTGCGGCGTGGGGGGGGCTCATGATCGCCGCCGCCGATCGACGGGAGACGAGGAGCCGGCGATGGAATGGGAGATGACGCTGACCCCGTCGTCGTCGGAGGCGCCGCCGGCCGACGGGCCGCTGTATGCCAGCGTGGACGGACTGGTCGCCGCATTGTCCGACGAGGAGTGCGTGTTCCAGCACGCCGAAACCGGCGAAAGCCACGTGATGACGGTCGAGGTGCTGGCGGCGATGGACGCGTGCCGCCGTTTTCGGTCGTTGTCGGACCACGTCGATGAGGTGGAGCGCAAGCTCCCGGCGCTGAAGGGCAAGCGCCAGGCGATCTCTCAGGTGCTCGGTTTCCTGGTCAAGCGCGGCCTGATGACCAGCGACGAGGCGATGCGTGACCAGCTGCGCGCGAGCACGCCCAAGGCGCAGGCGCCGCCGGTCGCGCTCACCATTCGCAGCTGCGATCGGCCGGCCCAGCTAGCGCGCCTGTTGCGTAGCGTCGAAGCCTACGAGTCCCGCTTTTCGAGAGGGCTCGCATACGTCGTCGTCGACGACTCGCGCCATGCTGACAGCGTGCGCCGCAATCGCGAATCGGTGGCCGCATTGCGCTCATCCGGGATCGCGGCCCATCACCTGGACCGCGACTGGCGAGGCAGACTGGCGTCGTTGTGCGAGCGCGAGGAAGCACTCGACGGCCGAGCAGCGTCACTGCTGGGGCTCGAGCGCGGCGACGAGTTTACCGGCGGGGCCGCCTCCAACGCGGCGCTGCTGCTGACCGCCGGTTCGAGAATGCTGCAGCTCGACGACGATTTCCTGATCGAGCCCAGGCGGCGACCGGCAAAGGACCGCGGTTTCGGTTTGCGCGAGCCGCTCCACGTTCCGATCAGTTTCGAGCCGGGGCTGGAGGCGCTAGAGGCGTCGCTCGAGGCGATCGACGGCGATCCGCTGGCCGCGCACGTGGACGTGTGCGGGCAGCCGGCCGGGATCTTGTTCGGGCCGGAATTCGGCCTGCAGATCGGCCCCGATGCCTGGCGGGGCGCCAGCTTTGGCACCGCCCGTGCGGTGCTGAACTGTGACGCCGTCAAGACCACCGCCGGCGGCGTCTGGGGCGACTCGCGGATGGACACGACGCTGTGGTATTACCTGCTGCCCGCTAGCTACAGCCGCGGGATGTGGTCCGATCCGGAGCGCTATCGAACCCTGCTCCATCGGCCCACGATTGCCCACGGCTTCGACCGGGTGCAGGTCGCGCGGGTCAGCAATTTCACCCCGGTCGGCGTCGACAACACCGAGCTGGTGC
>JBFGYD010000046.1:0-9587 GCA_041587615.1 Lysobacterales bacterium | reverse complement strand
GGTCACGTTGCCGCCGACGACCTGGAGCTCGGGATAGTTCTTCTTGACCCACCGGACCCGCCCCAGCACGCCCTCGGAATGGCCGTGCGCGGTGTCGACCACGACCAGATCGACCCCGGCCTCGACCAGCAGTCCGACCCGCTCCTCGGTATCGCCGCCGACCCCGACCGCCGCCGCCACCCGCAGACGCTCGTGCTCGTCCTTGCAGGCGTCCGGGTGCTCGAGCGCCTTTTGGATGTCCTTGACCGTGATCAGGCCGCGCAGTTTGAAGTCGCGATTGACCACCAGCACTTTTTCGATTCGATGCTCGTGCAGCAGATTCTGAACCTGCTCGGGCAGATAGTCCTCTTCGACCGTGACCAGCTTGTCCTTGCGCGTCATGATGTTGCGCACCGGGTCTTCGAGCTTTCGCTCAAAGCGCATGTCGCGACTGGTCACGATTCCGACCAGGTCTTCGCCGTCGACCACCGGGACCCCGGAGATGTTGCGCGCGCGGGTTATATCGAGCACTTCGCGAATCGTCGTCTGCGGGCCGACCGTGATTGGATCGCGAATGACGCCACCTTCGAATTTCTTGACCGATCGCACCTGGCGCGCCTGCTCGTCGGCCGGCATGTTCTTGTGGATCACCCCGATGCCGCCCTCCTGCGCCATCGTGATCGCCAGGCGCGCCTCGGTGACGGTGTCCATCGCCGCCGACAGGATCGGCATGTTGAGCCCGATGCTGCGGCTCAGACGGGTTTTGAGCGAGACCTGGTCGGGCAGGATGTCGGAATATGCGGGTACCAGAGATACGTCGTCGAAGGTCAGCGCGTCTTCGATGATTCGCATGGGATCGATTTCCTCGAGCCGCAGAGCAGGCGCCTGCTGGATGCGGCATGGTAAATCGGCCCATTTTATCCCGAAGCACGATCTCGGGAAAACTCAAATATCCAGGTCCGCTCGGTTACCATGCGACCCATGGAGCAAGCATCGTTGTTCGCCGAGCGCGACGTTTACACCCCGACCCGCCTCAACCGCGAGGCGCGCGCGCATCTCGAGGCGCGCTTTTCGCGGCTGTGGATCGAAGGCGAGGTCTCGAACCTGTCGCGGCCCGCGTCCGGACACGCCTATTTCACGCTGAAGGACGACCGCGCCCAGGTCCGCTGCGCGCTGTTTCGCAGCCGCGGCCGCGAACTGTCTTTCGACCTGACCGACGGCCAACAGGTGCTGGCCCGCGGCCGGGTCAGCCTGTACGAGCCGCGCGGCGACTACCAGCTCATCGTCGACCGCCTGGAAGACACCGGCGAGGGCCGCCTGCGACGCCAGTTCGAGGCGCTCAAGAAACGCCTCGACGGCGAGGGCCTGTTCGATCCGCGGCACAAGAAGACCCTTCCGTCCTACCCGACCCGCGTGGCGATCGTGACCTCTCCGTCCGGGGCGGCGATCGAGGACGTGCTCAGCGTGCTCGAGCGGCGCTTTCCCTGCGTGACCGTGACCCTGGTGCCGTCGCCGGTGCAGGGCGAGCGCGCTCCGGCCGAGTTGATCCGGGCGCTCGGTCGCGCAATCGCGCTCGGCCCGGACGTGATCCTGCTGACTCGCGGCGGCGGCTCCCTGGAGGACCTGTGGGCATTCAACGACGAAGCGCTGGCGCGGGCCATTTTCGACTGCCCGCTGCCGGTGGTGTGCGCGGTCGGTCACGAGATCGACTTCACCATCGCCGAGTTCGTCGCCGACGTGCGTGCTCCGACCCCGTCGGCGGCCGCCGAGCTGCTGGTGCCCGACGGCCCCGCGCTGATCCGAACCTTGAGCCGACAACGCGCGCGCATCGAGCGCGCTCAGCAGCGCCTGCTGCTGCAGCACGCGCAAGGGCTCGACCGCCTGGCTCGGCGGCTCCAGCTCCTCCATCCCGGTCAGCGCCTCGGAGCCGCCCGAGAGCGGATCAAGGAGCTAAAGGCGCGCCAGCGGCGTGCCTGGCGGGCCGGTGACTCGGAGCGGCGGCGGCGGCTCGAACGGGCGCGCGACAACTTGGCCCGGCACAGCCCGCTGGCGGTGATCAGGCAGCGGCGCGAGGCCCTGCGCTATTTTGCCGGAAGGCTGCGGGCCGCGATCCGCTCCCGGCTCGAGCTGAGCGGACTGCGCCTGGCGGCCAGCGGCAAGGCGCTAACAGCGGTCGGTCCGCTGGCGGTCCTGGAGCGCGGTTACTCGCTGACCCTGACCGAAGACGGCCGGGTGCTGCGCCGCGCCGCCGACGTCGTCCCCGGCGCCGCCCTTGAAACCCGTCTGCACGAAGGCAGCGTCCGTAGCACGGTGGTGTCGGCGAATTCGGATTAACCCCTACGTTGCCTGGCTAATCGTGGAATCGATCCAAACCAGCAGTCTGCCGTTGCTGTTCAAGTCGGCCGCGACCGACGAATTCCGCGCCCCACCCCCGGGCCCCGACTACCCGATCAACATCCGGGTCAACGCCCGAAGGCTGATCGGAACGCAACAACAGGCCCTAGTGGTGTATGGCCCCTCTCCCACGGTATGGCAGCTGACGGGCGACGCGGGCCCGGATCTGGACGGCACCGACTTGGCACCATCGCCGCTCGCGTTCTTCAGCGCCGGGCTAGCGGCGTCCTGTTTGTCTCAGTTGCTGACCCTCGCGCGCCATCGTTACCTTCGCCTGGGATCGCCGAGTTTGCACCTGGACACCGTCTATCGCGTTCAGCCTTCGGCGCCGACCGGCGCTCTGACCGCGGCGGCGTTGCCGGCCCGAGTGTCCTGCCGGGCTGAGTCGGATGCCACCGACGAGGAACTGTGCGATCTGCTGTTGACCGCCATTGCGGGCTGTCCGGCGGAGGCACTGTTGGGCGGCGCACGACGAGGCGCGTTTTCGCTGACCCGCAATCGGACCCGTTTGGAAGTCGCCGGCGTGCTCCGCTCGGCGGCGCCGACGCCGGCGGATCCGGCGCCGCTGTTCGGCTGTGCCCGGCCCGCGGAGGTTTCGTCTTACGTCGCCGGTGGCATCGAACGGCGCCAGGCTGGCGAGATCATTTTCGGCGTCGAAGGCGGCGCCCGCTCCAGCCTCGACATTACCCGTAAGCAGGAAGCGCGGGTCAGGGCGTCGGCCACCGTCCGCCACAACGGCTTGAAGTGCATTGATGTCCGTATCGTCAAGCCGATCGGCGGCGTTTTCCGCTTCCTGAGCGACGACTCCGCCATCACCGGGGGACAGGAGCGCGCTCCCAGCGGGCTGGCGCTGATGTCGACCGGCCTGGCGTTGTGCTATCTGACCCAGGTCGACCGCTGCGCCCGAGTGCTCGAGCGCGAGCTGACGGGCTGCCGGCTGATCCAGGATCTTGCGTTCAGCCTGCCGGCGAGCCCGCGCCAGGGCCAACCAACGGTCAGCGGCACGGCGCCTGACACCCACGTCTATGTCGATTCCGACGAACCGGACGAGGTCCTGCGGGAGCTGATCCGGCAGGCGGAACAGGGCTCGCCCCTGCACGCCGCCTGCCGCGCCTCCAACCCTACTCAGGTCGATCGGGAATCGGCTTGTCCCCGGTGAGGATCTATCGCCGGCTCGCGGCGGCGGTCGCGACGCTGCGCTTCGGCGGGCCCGTGGCGTGCGTTTATAACCCGCTGGAGTACGCACGCGCCCCGCATGAGTTGTATCTCCAGCGCTATGCCTCGACCCCGCGCGAGGTGGTGCTGCTCGGCATGAACCCCGGCCCGTGGGGGATGGCCCAAACCGGAGTGCCGTTCGGCGAGGTGCGGCTGGTGCGCGATTGGCTCGGGATCGAAGCGCCGGTGCGGCGGCCGGCCAACGAACACCCGAAGCGGCCCGTCGATGGTTTTGCCTGTACCCGCCGCGAGGTCAGCGGACGGCGCCTTTGGGGCTGGGCCCGAGACCGGTTCGGGACGCCGGAGCGATTTTTCGGGCGTTTTTTCATCGCCAACTATTGCCCGCTTGCATTTTTGGAGCGAGGCGGGCGCAACCTGACCCCGAACCGTCTCACGGCGCGTGAGCGGGCCGCCCTGCTGAAACCGTGCGACGAGGCGCTCGTCGCCCTGGTCGAAGACCTGCAGCCGCGATGGGTGGTCGGCGTTGGTGAGTGGGCTACCGCGCGCGCCCGCGCCGCGCTCGGCTCCCTCGATATCGAGATCGGTCGAATGCTGCATCCCAGCCCGGCGAGTCCGGCCGCGAACCGCGGTTGGGCGGCCCAGGCCGAGGCCGATCTGCGGGCGTTGGGAATAGCCGTCTCCGTTCCGCGCTGAATTGAAAAGCGACGGCTTTCCGCATAACCTGAGGCCGCGTGCAGGGCGCAACCGGTTCGCGGACAGGGCAGAGCCCACCTGAAGCGACGCTTCGAATTCCAAGCAATCAACCTTCTTTCGGCCCCGATGCGAGCCCGGGCGTAACGAGGGAGGGTTTATGGAACGTTCACTTCTTTTCCACCACCCGGTCGATTTCGATCAGCTCAAGAAGCAGGCGCGTGAATTGCTGGGTGCCTATCGCGCCGGCGAAGCCGAGAGTCACGATCTGTTCGCGACCTACCATCCCCGGCGCCCGGCGCCCGGGGCCGCCCGGCTGTCGGACGCCCAGCTCACGCTGGCACGCGCCTACGACTACCCGAGCTGGCCGCGGTTCAAGCTCGCGGCGACGCTGGCCAACGCGATCCGCGACGACGACGCAGACGCGGTGCTGAAGCTGATCGATGCCCACCCCCGGCTCAAGACCGAAAACGTGTTCGGCGAGCGCTCCAACTGGGGGCCGCCGATCTCGGTTGCGGCCCAGCTCGACGCACCGGGGGTTTTCTCCGCCCTGCTGCCGCTGCCGGGCCAGGATTTCGATCACGCCTTTGGCCGCGCCGCTTTGCAGGGACAAACCGACAATGCCCGGCGCCTGCTGGCGAAAGGCGCCAAAGCGGCCGCGGACGAGATGATGGGACCGTGCGAAACCCTCAACGTCGAGGGCATGCGTCTGCTGCTCGATTGCGGCGTTATCTTTCAGGACGAAACCGGCAACCGGCTCGCGCCGGTGGGCCTGTTGCTGGAAGGCTATCACCGGCACCCTGAGGGCAAGCACGCCTGCCTTGCGCTCTGCAGCGAGATCGGCATCGAGTTTCCCGACACGCCGGTCATGGCGTTTCACCGCGGCCGGATCGACCTGCTGGAAGGCCACCTGGCGCGCGATCCGGACCTGCCCCACCGACGCTTCGGCCACCGCGACATCTACCCGCTGGAATTGGGCTGCCACGAGGATCAGTCCCTGGCGCTGCACGGCACCCCGCTGGACGGTACGACGCTGTTGCACATGGCGATGGACTTTGACGAGGTGTCCATTGCGCGCTGGCTGATCGATCACGGCGCCGACGTGAACGCGCCGGCGCGAATCGACCAAGACGGGTTCGGTGGCCACACCCCACTTTTCAATCTGGTCGTGTCCCAGGCCCACCTGACCGGACGCCAGCGCGACGGGGTGCTCGCGCGCCTGCTGCTCGAACACGGCGCCGACCCGAACCGGACCGCGTCGATCCGCAAGGGCATCCGATTCGTGGACGACGAGACCGTTTATGAGCACCGCAACGTCACTCCGATCGAATACGCGCGCGCGTTCCGCCACCGCCGCTGGGTCAACGACGCCGTCGTCGACATCCTCCAGCAGGCTAGAAACCAGGGACGTTGACCGTCACCGTGTCGAAGCAGGTGTCGCCGGCCGAGTTCGTTGCCGTCACCCGGAACACGTAGGTGCCGGGCGCCGTTCCGCCGAACGCCACCTGGTCATTGGGACCGCGCCCGCTCACCAGCCGACGGGGGACGGGCGAACCGCCCGGTGCCTGAATCAAGTCCACGTCCACGGTCACCTGCCCGCTGCCCGATGCGTTCCACTCGATGATGAATTCGACGTGGAATCCGGTCGGCGTGCGAAGCACACGAATGGCGCGGCCCGGACCGAAGGTATTGGGCGCCAGACGGCCGTCTACCTGACAAGCCGTTTCCCGCGGCAGCGGCCGCTTGTCGCAGCAGCAACAGCAGCAGCAGCAGGTCTTTGGATGATGCCAGTGCCACCAGAACCAGCCCCGGTAGAGCCAAAAAGGACGGTGCCACCAGCGAATGTGATGGGCTGAAATCCTCAAGATGCCAGTCGGGGGGTAGACTTCGACATCGAATTTGGCCGGGCATTCGGGATTTTCGTACGGGAGTATTTCCGTCTCGTTCATCGTCGCTCCTCCGATCACGCGCAGGCGTGATGCAAACGCTCATGCTTAAGTGCGCCGGGCACGAGAAAAACTCCCACCAGGTTCTCGGTTAGCAGGCCTGACGGGCGCTAAGATGATCGTTGCCGGCAACAGTGAGCGGATCGATGAAAATTATCCATCCGATGGTTGTGCTTGCGCTTTTCTTCGCTGCCGCGGCGCATGGCGGGACGCCGCTGTACGTCGCTACCGACGGCAGCGACCTGACCGGAGACGGCAGCAGCGGTAATCCGTGGGAGACAATCACCCACGCGGTCGACAACGCGACCGACGGCGCGACGATCCTGGTCCGCCCGGGCACCTACAACGGCCGCACCCGGCTGCGGCGGCAGTTCGCGAGCGGGATCACGGTGCGTTCGGAGACGCCTTATGCGGCCCGACTTCGGTACGACGCCGGCGCCGCGTTGATCTGCTTCACCGGGGTCAACATCGCGATCGAGGGTTTCGACATCTCGCACGCACCGGGCAATACCGAGGGTCTCGTGGTCCAGGTTCAGGACCTTCTGGGCTTGGTCAACGGCAGTGCCGACGGCACGGACCCGGTCGTCTCTGGGATCGTGTTCCGCAACAACATCATCCACGACTCAACCGATAACGATCTGCTGAAGATCAACAACGGCGCGGAAGACGTTCTGGTCGAGGGCAACATGTTCTTCAACCAGACCGGCTCCGACGAACACATGGACGTCAACTCGGTCATCGGCGTGACGATCCAGGACAACGTCTTTTTCAACACTTTCTACGCCGAAACCGGTTCCTACATCATGGTCAAGGACAGCAACGGCAGCGACGACACGGTACTGGGCTCACAAGACGTCATCGTGCGCCGTAACGTCTTTCTGAGCTGGTACGGCAACGGCGGTCAGAGCTTCGTGCGCTTCGGCGAGGACTCGACGGCCAATTTCGAGGCGCGAAACCTGCTGGTCGAAAACAATCTGATGATCGGCAACGGGGTCGACCTGATGCGCACCCCGCTCACGGTGCAGGGCTCGCGCGACCTGGTGTTTCGCAACAACACGCTGGTCGGGAACATGCCCTCGCTCAGCTTCGCCGGCCGATTGATCTCGCTCGGTCCCAACCCGGCCAACGAGAACCTGAATTTTTTCAACAACATCTACGCCGATCCGACCGGCTCGATGGGCGCCGAGGGGTTCATCGGGGTGGACCTGTTCGACGCGCCGGCCGGCGACACCGCCTCGGCCACGCTGGACAACAACCTGTATTGGAACGGCGGCAACCCGATTCCCGAGGACTCGGGCCAGGCTCTGAGATTCAGCGACGACCTCAACGCGCTGACCGGCGATCCCGGGCTCGGCTCGCAGGCCGCACTGGTGGTCCCGGTCTGGAACGGGACGGCCTTCGCCGACGGCTCGAACTCGATCCGCGAGGCGTTCGAGTCGCTGGTCAACCAGTACGGCGTGCCCGGCGCGGCCTCGCCGGCGATCGACAACGCGGACCCGGCCAGCGCCGCGTTCGAGGACATCCTGGGCCGGGAGCGGGGTCCGGACCCGGACCTCGGCGCGTTCGAACTGGACCCGCTCGAGGATTCGATCTTTACCGACGGCTTCGAGGTGTTCGGGCTCACAGAAAGTTGAAACTCAGCACGGCCCAAGACACGTCGCTTCTTCGGGCAGCGCAGGGGTCGACTAACGTTCCCGGAAAGCGAAACCGCAACGCGTCTTGGGCCTGGCTGTTCGCGCTCCGAAATGAGTGTCCCTCTTATCGCTTTTGCCCCCGCCCCGAGTGGGCGAAAAGGGCGGGACCAGCGGAGTGCCGTTTCGCTACCGGCCGGTCGGCGAGCGGGGCGGTTTTCGGCTCTGCCGAAAGAAGCGCCGCGAGACCGAACGTCGGCCTAAAGGAGCGGCCCTGCGTTGCGATCGCCCTCAGTTGTCGTCGCGGCTTCGCTGGAGCGTCTGCGGCTGTTTGATCCGCAGTCGTTGCTGCACGCACAGGCAGTAGAAGATCTGCGAGTATTCGCCCTTTAGATCGCGATCCGTCGTGTAGCACGCGGGTCGGGTCGCGAACTGGCTGCCGTACAGCCACAGATACGGCCCGCCGCTCGCCTTTCTGACCTTGCACACGTAGGAGACGTCGACCGGGGGCGCGGTGTTTTGTTCGTGTTCGGCGACCGCGGTCGCGTGCTCTCGTTTGCAGATCGACGGGCAGGTCGCTTCTCGCCCGTCGAACCATCCCGCCTTGTGATCGGCGAACGAACCATTTGGAATGGGGTTGGCAACGGCGGCGCCGGCAGCCAGCGCCAGCGCCAGAGGAATGCAGCAGAAAATCATTGGTCGACGCATGGTCTTTCTCCTTCGCTCGGATGACACGATCTTTTTGTCCGATACGCTCTCAAAGACGCTGGCCGCAACGCGATCCACTCAGCCAGTCTCTTGACCGGCTGGAGCGAGGACCTGTGACGGCTCAAGGCTCGGATTGTGGTTCAGCATAAGGCGGGTCTCCGCGCCCGCCGCCGGGCTCGTCGCCGGCCGATTCGCGGCAGCGCTCGTTGTCCGGCCAGGGAAATTTGGCGCCGGGATAGAAGCATTCATTTCCGGTGGGCTCGAAACGCGTAAGCCCGTTCGCCATCAGGCGGACCCGCTGCAGCGCAAACATGACGTCGCGCCGGGCTTCGTTGAGGTCTCCGACCGGCTGGTGCGCGGACAGAGAGTGCCAAGGGTTGAACGTGATGTTCTCGCAAAAGGCCTGATGTTCGGGGGTCGTGAACTCCTGGGAACGGATGTGGATCTTGGCCACCGGCTCCCAGGTGGACTGACCCTCGCGATCTTTGGCCGGCCACGCGATCAGGGTGTTGTCGATCGGCCAGTCCTCGCTCTGTCGAAGCTGGATGTTGAAGTCCAGGCAGAGCTCACCACCCCACGACGGATCGAGTTGGTCCACCAGCCGGCCGGTCAGGTAGTCGGCCGAGGCGTCGTCTGTCCGCGGCGGATGGAACGGCCGCTCACAGGGGGTGACGACGTACTTGACGATTCGCTCGCCTAACTTGAACGGGGCGACCGAGAACCAGTCGATGTCGGCGATGCTGGGATAGGTACGGGTGCCCACCGCCGCGTTAAACGCGCCGCGCGGATGGGTCAGCAGATGTCCAAGCAAGGCCGGGCTGGTCGCTGGGTTGTCAGGCACCGAGTTCCCGCCGGAAACCACGGCGCTGAAGAAATCTCGAAAGTGCTTCGCGTTGCCGGCAAAGAACGCGTCGTGGGCGACGAACAGAAAATCCTGTGAATACAATTCATTGTCGTCGTCTTCGAAGTCGTCGAATGTCTGCAGCAACTCCGGCGCCGGCACCTCGAGCTTCGATCCCGGCACGCCGAGCAGCTTCAGCCCCAGGCCGCGGAAGTCCTCGGC
>JBFGYD010000045.1:0-9591 GCA_041587615.1 Lysobacterales bacterium | reverse complement strand
CGTCAAGATCGGGCCACGAAAACTCGTCAGACTCGGCGGCCAGCAGGGACTCGTAATCCACCGCCCCTCCCAGAGCGGATTCGGGCATGTGGTCCTGATCGGTCAGGACGACGTAGCCCTTGACGGAGCCGAGCTGGCCCTCAAGTTTCTCCAGTAGCGGCACGAACATCGGATCGACGAAAATCCACCGGTCCTCCGCGTGATTGACGATGTAGACGATCTGCTCCTCGAACAGGCGCGGGTTGATCGTGTGGCAGACGAGCCCCGAGCAGGAAGCCGCGTAGTAGATCTCAAAGTGGCGGTAGTCGTTCCAGGCCAGCGTGGCGACCCGGTCGCCGGGCTCGAGGCCAAGCCGAGCCAGCGCGTTGGCCAGCCGCCGCACGCGGGCGAACGCATCGGCATAGGTATAACGGTGGCGCGGATTATCGCCGGTGACCGACACGATTTCCCGCTTCGGATGGTGCTGTTCCGCGTGCCGCATGATCGAAGTGATCGTCAGCGGTACATCCATCATCAGTCCGTGCATCGCTATTCCCGGTTGATTGAAACGCGAATGATTATGTCCGGCCGCGAACGCTCGAACAACAGGTTCAGCTTTTCCGCCGCCGCCAGAGGATCCAGCCATAAAGGCCCAGGTTGATCCCCGCCGCCGCCGCGCCCAGGGTCCACTGCATACCGCGGGTGAGACCGTCAGGGTAGATCAACGGGATCAGGTAGTGCTCGATGAACCCGCCTTGGTAGCCCTCCCGCCCGGCCAGCGCCCGGAAGTCGTTCTCCAACGGGGTCAGCGGGCAGATCCAGCCGACCCACTCGATCAGGACGCCCCAGGCCACGACCGGCAGGTGCAACAACGGCCACCAGCGATAGCGCAGCGCACCCAGCGCTCCGAGCACGACGAACAAGATGAAACCGAAGTGGATCACCACCAAAACGTCGGCAAGGATTCGGTAGACCATTGCCTTCAGGCGCCGGAAAGCGAAAAAGGCGTCAGCTCCATTCTGATGCCGCCCAGCAAAAAAAGGGGCCAGGTTCATTTCTTGGCACCGTGCCTGATTCACCAAAAAAAGGGGCCAGGTTCATTTGTTGGTAGCGTGCCTGTTTCACAGGTTTGCTCTTAGACGAACAACGAGCCGACCTTTGGTCGGAGTCGCCGGAAAATGAACCTGGCCCCTTTTTCATCTCTCGCCGAGCCATCCCACCACGCGCTCGGCCAACTCCTCGCCGGCGTCTTCCTGGATGAAATGACCCGCGTTTTCGATGATCGCGTGGGGTTGCCCCGCGCAACCGGGGACCCGTTTCAGGAACACCCGCTCGGCCCCGCTCATGACCGGGTCTTTGTCTCCGAACAGCGTCAGGAAAGGTCGCTCGAAGCGGTCCAGCACCTTCCACGCATGGCGATTTTCGGACGCTTCGGCGGCATCCGGCTCGATCGGCACCAGCAGCGGAAACGCGCGCGCACCGGCCTTGTAGGTCTCGTCGGGATACGGCGCCCTATAGCCCTCGACCGCGTCGGCGGGCACCAGCCGCGCGCAGCCGCCGACGACGATGCGGCCGGCGTCGAAGTTCTCCACGGCCTGCGAGTACTCGCGCCACTTCAGGAAGCCCTCGGACGGCGCTTGCTCGCGGGTGGGCAGGATCGTGTTGGCCGCGCACACCGAGTCGAAGCGCTCGGGCTGCGCGGCCAACAGGCGCAGGCCGAGCAGTCCGCCCCAGTCCTGGCAAAACAGGTTGATCTGCCCTACCCCGATTGCGTCCAGTCCCGAGCCCAGCCATTGCAGGTGGCGGTCGTAGCTGTAGTCTGATACCGAGGCCGGCTTGTCGGAGCGACCGAAGCCGATCAGATCGGGAGCCACACAGCGGAAGCCGGCGGCGGTCAGCGGCGGGATCATCTTCCGATACAAGAACGACCAGCTTGGCTCGCCGTGCAGCAACAGCATCACCGGACCGTCGGCCGGTCCGGCGTCGACGTAGTGCATCCGCAGCTCGGGTCCGGCGTCGGCGGACACCCCCACGTAGCGCGGAGAATACGAAAAATCGGTCAGGCTTTCGAAGCGAGAATCGGGGGTGCGCAGCAGGTCCATCGCTAGTCGCGGAAGTTCTTGAACTGAAGCGGTAAATCGGTCACCGCTTCGCGCAGCAGCGCCATCACGGCCTGCAGGTCGTCCTTCTTCTTGCCACTGACTCTGACCTGATTGCCCTGGATCGCCGCCTGGACCTTGAGCTTGGCGTCCTTGATCGTCTTGACCATGGATTTGGCCAGCGGGGTGTCGATGCCCTCGCGTACGGTCACCTCCAGGGTCGCGGTCTTGGCCAGCACGGTCGGCTCACCGACCTCGAGGCAGCCGACGTCTATACCTCGCTTGGCCAGCTTCTGATACAGGACGTCGAGCATCTGCTTGAGCTGAAATTCGGCCTGCGCGGTCAGCTTGATCTGCGAGTTCTCGCGCTCGAAGCGCGCGCCGCTGCCCTTGAAATCGAAGCGCGTGGAGACCTCTCGGTTGGCCTGATCGATCGCGTTGGAAAGTTCGTGCTGATCGACCTCGGAAACGACGTCGAAAGACGGCATGGTGAGTCCTCGTGGCTGCTTGAAAAACGGCGCCGGCCCGCGGCGCGCGCGCACATCTTAGCAGAGGAGCTTACCAGGAACGGTTCGGCTACAATGGCCGCGCTGGCCTGAAGTATGAGGAGAGGTCATGACGGCGGAAGTTTTCGGTTCGGGCGCGTACCTGGTGGTCAAGGCCGACGGACTCACGGAACTGGCGACCAAGGTCGACGAGTATTGCCAGAAGGGCTACGCGCCGCACGGCTCGATGGCGGTGCTGGCCGGGGTCAACCTGAAGCCGACCGAATACCTGCAGGTGGTCTACAAGCCGCCCGGCAGCGGCTGACGGCCGGGTGCGTTCCGCACCCCGATGGCGCTCCCCCGTCACGCTGCTGTTGCTGATGGCGGCGGGGATGTCGCTGAGCTTCTCGACCTGGCAGGCGCTGCTGAACAACTTCGCGGTGGAGCGCGCCGCGTTTGACGGCGCCGATATCGGCCTGCTGCAAAGCGTCCGCGAGATTCCCGGGTTTTTGTCCTTCGCGGTTGTGTTTTTGCTGTTCTTGATTCGCGAGCAGGCGCTGGCGCTGGTCGCGCTGCTGCTGCTCGGCCTCGGGACCGCGGTGACCGGCTTCTTTCCGAGCCTGACCGGGCTGTTGATCACGACCTTCGTGATGTCGGTCGGCTTTCACTACTACGAGGCGGTCCAGCAGTCGCTGGCGATGCAATGGGTCAGCATCGAGAAGCTGCCCGAGGTGCTGGGCCGGGTCCTGGCGGTGCTCGGCATGATTTCGATCGTCGTTTACGGCGCGCTGTGGCTCGCCTTCGACCGCCTCGAGCTTGCCTTCGAATGGATCTATCTGGGGGCCGGCGGCGCCACGATCGTGGTCGCGCTGGTCTGCTGGCTGGGGTTTCCGCGTTTTTCCGGAACCACCGAGCAGCACAAACACCTGGTGCTGCGCAAGCGCTACTGGCTCTATTACGCGCTGACCTTCATGTCGGGAGCGCGACGCCAGATCTTCATCGTGTTCGCCGGCTTCTTGATGATCGAGAAGTTCGGCTACACCGTGGCTCAGATCAGCTTCCTGTTTCTGATCAACGCGGCGCTGAACATGATCTTCGCGCCGCGCATCGGGCGCCTGATCGGGCGCATCGGCGAGCGCCGCGCGCTGCTGTTCGAGTACCTGGGTCTGATCGTGATCTTCGCAAGCTACGCATTCGTGTCGGTCGCCTGGCTGGCGGCGTTCCTATACGTGCTGGATCACTTTTTCTTCGCGCTGGCGATCGCGATCAAGTCCTATTTTCACAAGATCGCCGACCCCCGGGACCTGGCCTCCTCGGCCGGGGTTGCGTTTACGATCAACCACATCGCCGCGGTCCTGATCCCGGTCAGCTTCGGCCTGCTGTGGCTGGTCTCGCCCGCCGCGGTGTTTCTCAGCGGCGCCGCGATGGCCGGCATTTCTCTGGCCCTGGCCGCGCTGGTGCCGGCGCGTCCGGCGCCCAGCCGGGAGACCGTGTTGTTGCGCCGCCCCTCGCTGGAAGTGGGCGTTGACTGACCGGCGCGCTCGGATCGCGGCGCCGGTCGCCGCGCTGCTGCTGGCGCTGGGCTGCGCGACGACTGCGCCGCCCCGCCTCTGCGGCACGACGGCATTCGGCATCGACGTCGCCTTCGAAGGCGCCGCGGTTGCTACTTGTGAAATTACGCCCGCCGGCGTGGCGATACTCACCATTCGCCCCGAGGATCCTCCTCCGATCAACGTCAGTCCGTGGTTTGCTTTTCGTCTTGCCGGCAATCCGGGGCCGATTCGCGTACGGCTGGAATTCGAGGACGGCTATGCGCGCTACTGGCCGAAGCTCAGCGACGACGGAAAAAACTGGCGGCCGCTATCGAAGCGACAGGTGGCGCGCTCGGAGGACGGCACGACGATGGACTTGACGATTCCCGGCGGCCGCGGCGTCCGGTGGATCGCGGCCCAGGAGCTGTTGACCGGCGATGACTACGATCGCTGGATTGCCGAATTTCGCGCTCATTCGGAGGTGACCGTTGCCGTCGCCGGACACAGCGTCCAGGGACGGCCGATTCAGGTGGCACGCACCGGCGCTCATCCCGACAGCGTGGTGCTGCTGGGGCGGCAGCATCCGCCCGAGGTCAGCGGCGCGATCGCGATGCGCCATTTCGTCTCGGCCGTGCTTGCCGATACCGACTTGGCTCGGCGATTCCGAGACCGATTTTCCGTCATCATCGCGCCGTTGATCAATCCTGACGGGGTCGCGCGGGGTCATTGGCGCCACAACGTCAACGGGGTCGATTTGAACCGCGACTGGGGGCCGTTCAGTCAACCGGAAACGCAGAGCATCGCCGGTCTGCTCGCAGAGCTCGAGGGCCGGGGCTCAACCATCCGGCTGATGCTCGATTTTCACTCCACCCGATCTAATCTGTTTTATACCCAGGTTCCGGAAGACGGCGCGCGGCCGCTGGATTTCGCTCGCGAATGGTTGACCCGCTCTCGCGTCCGTCTGCCGGACTACGAGTTCTCGCACGAGGCTCGCCCCCCGTCCGGGCAAGCCAACACCAAGAACTATTTTTTTGACCGTTACGGGATCGCCGCCATCACCTACGAGGTCGGTGACGAGACCGAGCGCTCGCTGATCGCCGGCTCTGCGCCGGTGTTCGCCGAGGAAATGATGCGGCTGATGCTGGAGCACCACCCCTGACTTTCAGCCGTCGCTTGTGCCGCCGGATCGGTGCAGGATGCCCCCAACCCCCAGACCGGAGCGAATAGCCATGAAATCTCCCGCGACCCCCCTCGCCGTGCTGCTGCTCGCAGGCGCTTTCCGCGCCGCAGTCGCGACGGAAGCCTGGATCGAGGAAAGCAACGCCATCGCCCAGGACGTTCTGGTGCAACTGATCAAGTACAACCCCGAAGCCGCCGCCCAGTTAGGGCTTGACGGCTTCGACGCCGAGATCATCGACCTGCGGCCCGAAATCTATCAGCGCTCGATGGCCGATAGCGAACGTGCTCTGGGCTCGTTGCGCAAGCGGTTGACCGAGACCACCCATCCGAAGGTGCGCCAGGACATCGAAATCATGATCCAAGCGCTGGAGGACAATCTGCATACCGCTCGCATCAACCGGGAAAACCTGATCCCCTACTTCAACCTGCCGCAGACCGTTTATTTCGGCTTTCGGTCGCTGCTTGATCCCCAGAACGACCCGGCCCGGTATCCGGCCGCGATCGAACGTCTGAAGAAATACGTTGGCGGGGCACAGGGGCAACAGTCGGTGTTTCTGGACGCCATCGGTCGGTCAACCGAGCGCTTCGAGGTGGACGGCCTGGTGGGACCCTACGACGAAGAGGTCGAAAAGGACCTGCAGAACCAGGAACGCTTCGTCGCCGGGGTGGAAGAGCTGTTGCGCGGTTCCGGATTGGACGGGTGGGAACAAACCTTCGCCCGCTACAAGGAACAGGTTGGCGCCTACGGAGACTGGGTCAGACAGAGTATCCTGCCACGGGCGAGGAACTCCCACCTGCTGCCCGCGGAGTTGTATGCCGACAATCTGCGCAACGTAGGCGTGTACATGGACCCGGACGAACTGGTCGAGCGAGCGCGCTTCGCATTTGCCGAAATCCGCAACGAGATGTCCGCTATCGCCCGCCGCATTGCCGCGCAGCGGGGCTGGGACTCGGGCGACTACCGCGACGTCATTGCCGAGCTGAAGAAACGCCAGATTGCCAGCGATAATCTGATCGACTTCTACAAATCCCGTCTGGAGGCCGTGGAAGCCATCATTGAGCGTGAGCAAATCATCAGTCTGCCGCAGCGGGAGGCGCAAATTCGGCTGGCCTCGGAGGCCGAGTCGGCGGCCATCCCCGCACCGTTCATGCAGCCGCCGCGGCTGATCGGCAACACGGGCGAATACGGCACGTTCGTCATTCCGCTGAACAACCCCAACGCGGAAACGGGCGAAAAAATGGACGATTTTCTGCACGACGCGGCGGCCTGGAGCCTGACGGCGCACGAGGCGCGTCCGGGACACGAAATGCAGTTTGCCGCGATGGTCGAAAACGGCGTGTCCATCGCCCGTGCCGTGTTCGCCTTCAACAGCGCCAACGCCGAAGGTTGGGGCTTGTACACCGAAGCGATCATGAAGGAACATTTCCCGCTCGAGGGACAGCTCATGGGCCTGCACGCGCGGCTGATGCGCGCCGCCCGCGCGTTCCTCGATCCGATGCTCAACCTCGGCCAGATCTCTCCGGATGAGGTCAAGCGCTTCATCGTGGAAGACGTGGTGGTGAGCGAACCGCTGGCGGCCCAGGAAGTGGACCGCTACAGCTTTAGAGCTCCCGGACAGGCCACCTCCTACTTTTACGGCCACATGAAGCTGCAATCACTACGGACGGAAACCGAACTAAAGCTGGGTGATCGCTTCGATCAGAAGGCCTATCACGATTTCATGCTGGCCCAGGGCCTGCTGCCGCTGGAGTTGATGGCCAAGGCCGTGCGCGAGGAGTTCATTCCGCGTTATCGGTGACCCAGCCCGCATGCAACGCATACGATATGCGGGCTAACGCGATGAACGTAGTACCCGACCGGGCCGGGCGCCGGTCATTTGAGCGTTCAACAGCACCGCCTGCCCGGCCACGAACACGTGGCGCACGCCCTCGGCGTACTGGTGGGGATCGGCAAAGGTGGCGCGATCGATGACCCGCCTGGGATCGACGACCGCGATATCGGCGATCGCGCCCGGCTCGAGGCGGCCGCGATCGTCAAGGCCGATGCGCTCTGCGGGCATGCGCGACATCTTGTGGATGGCGCTTTCGAACGAAAGCACCCCGCGTTCCCGGACGTAATGACCCAGCACCCGCGCGAAGGCGCCATAGTTGCGCGGATGCGGAACGCCGTTGCCGGGGGCCTCGATGCCCCCGTCGGAGGCGATCATGGTCTGCGGGTGCCGCATGATCCGCACGACGTCGTCTTCGGCGATCGCGTGATACACGGCGCTGCAGCCGCCTGCGGCCTGCAGCTCGATGACCAGTTCGGCCGCCTCGTCGATGGTCACGGGACGCGACTGTCTCTGCAGCACCTGGCTTAGATTCAGGCCGTTGAGGCTCGGGTCCCAGGAACAATCCGCCAGCGCGACCTTGGCCGGATCGTTGCCGCCACGGTCCTCGACCATGCTGAATACGATTGCTTTTCTGAGTCGCTCGCGTTGCTCGGGATCCGCCCTCCGCGATGCTCGCGCGGCGGCGTCGCCGTCCAGCGCCCAGCGCGGGAACAGGACCGTCAACCGGGTCGACGAGGCGGTGTAAGGGTACTGGTCGATCGAGACGTCCAGTCCACGCGCCCGCGCCGCGTCCACCAGCGCCAGAGTTTCCACCGACTGGCCCCACATGCTCGCGCCGATGATCTTGTGGTGGGTGATCTGCGCCGGAACCCCGGCCTGCTCGCCGATCGCGATCGTCTCGGCAACGCTTTTCAAGATGTCCAGGCCTTCCTGGCGCATGTGGGTGATGTAGATACCGCCGTACCGACCCGCCTCGGCCGCGAGTGCGACGACTTCGTCGGTGGGCGCAAAACTGCCCGGCGCATACACCAGACCCGATGAGAGCCCGAATGCCCCGGCCTCCATGGCCGTGGCGACTTCGGCTCTCATGCGCGCCATTTCATCGGCGCTCGCCGGCCGGTCTTCCTCTCCGACGATCAGTTTTCGCACCGAGCCGTGGCCGACGAAGGTCCCGAAGTTGACCGCCGCCGGACTTTGTTCCAGCGCCGCCAGCGAATCGGCGATCGGCAGCGGCGAGCCGCCGTCCGGCCCGCCGATCGCGGTCGTCACGCCCTGGCGGATCAGGTTCTCGGCGTCGGGCCAGCGAAAGATGCCGCTCCTTTCCGGGTTCTCGCGGATCGCGTGGTTGTGGATGTCGATGAAGCCCGGCGTCACGGCCAGTCCGGACACGTCCAGGCGCAGCGGGGCGGTGCGATCGCTCAAGTTTCCGATCGCCGCGATCCGATCGCCACTGATGCCCACGTCGGCGGTAAACGGCGGATCGCCGTCGCCCGCATGCACGGTGCCGCCGGCGAGGATGACCGCGAGCGGCTCTTCGATGTGACCCGCCGGTTCAGCGTCCGGCCGGCAGGCAGCGAGCGCGAGGACGCCGGTCAGCAGCAGAAGTGGGAGCCGCTTAGCCACCGTTCAACTGAGCGCCGCGGGAGCCAGAAACAGAGCCACGATGGTGACCAGAACGATGCCCAAGACGTTGAGCAGCACGCCGGCGCGCACCATTTGCGGAATGCTGATCTTGCCGGTGGCGAACACGATGGCGTTCGGCGGGGTGGCCACCGGCAGCATGAACGCGCAGCTCGCGGCGATCGTGATCGGCACCGTCAACACCAGCGGCGGCAAGCCGGCCTGGAGCGCGATCGCGCCCATCACCGGAAGCAGCGTGGCAGTGGTCGCCAGGTTGCTGGTCAGCTCGGTTAGAAAAATGACCATCGTCACCGCGGCCAGCACCAGCACCGCGGTGCCCCAGGCGTTGAGCGGCGCGAGGCTTTCTCCAAGCCACAGCGCCAGGCCGCTGTCGGAGACCGCCGAGGCCAGGCTCAAGCCACCGCCGAACAGGATCAGTACGCCCCACGGCAGGCTGGTCGCGTCGTTCCAGGTCATCAGGCGCGGCTGAGCAGGGTCGCCGCTGGGCAGCAGAAACAAAAGCAGGGCCCCGGTCATGACGACGCCGGTGTCCGACAGGCCTCGCAGACCCAGCCATTCGGAAACCGGGCCCTGCACCATCCAGCCGGCGATCACCGCGCCGAACACGATGGCCACGCGTTTTTCCGCGGTGCTCATGGGTCCCATCTCGTCCCGCAGTTCGTGCAGGTGCCGCTGGACCGCCGCGCTGGCCGGCACGTTGACCGGATACAGGAAGCGGGTCAGCGCAAGCCAGGCCAGCGGCAGCATCACCAGGCTGACCGGGACCCCGACCATCATCCAGCGCGCGAAACTGATCTCGAGGTCGTAGTTTTCTGCCAGCCAGGCGATCAGCAGGGCGTTAGGG
>JBFGYD010000044.1:0-9616 GCA_041587615.1 Lysobacterales bacterium | reverse complement strand
TCCACGAGTGCAGCTTGGTCGATCGCCCGCCGAGTAATAGCGCAGGTATCCGAGGTAGGTCGGTTTGCGCGTAGCGCAAGAAGACCTGCCCGGATGCCGTCGCGCGTCGTAGCTATTGCTCAATGGGGATCGGGCGAGAAGCCAGGCATAAGACAGGTTGCGGTTTCGCCGAATGGCGAAGAAACGGCCTGTCGTTGCCGCTGGCTGCGCCGTGCAATCAGGCGACAAACCGGCAACGGCGCGGCAGGTAATTTGCTTGAGCGTTCGGTTAGTAACGCAGTTGATTGATCGGATTTAGGAGATCCGCAACGCCCCAGTGAAACTCATGCAGGATGCGGGCTAACTCAGCGCGATGTCCGATTCGCGGATCTGGATCGATCCGTCGTTCTCGAACGCCTCATCCTCGATCAGCTTGCGCGCGGCCGCTTCCAGCGTCGGGCGGTTCTTGGCCACGGTCGGCAGCGGCGGCCCCTTGGGCGCGTCGAAGACCTTCCGCAGCAGGTCCAGCGAGATCCGGCACATCACGCGCCGGCCGTCGACCTGGGCGACGAAAGTCGCGGTGTGGGTAAGGGGATTCCAGCATTCGAGCAGCGGAAAGCTGATGCCGGTTTTCTTCAGTGCGCGGTTACGGTTCCCTGTCAGATTCATCGGATGTCTCGGTTCTCCTGACGGCAATTGTTGACTGTCGGTCCACAACCGGGGCGGCCACAAAGACCGCTCGACGGGAAAAATCGGACCGTTTCAGCGACGGCCGAGCGAGCGCCTGGCGGCGCCAATCGGCCGCGCATCCTCGCAGGACGAACCCCTATGATACCACAGCCGTACCCCTCGATAGCGGCCCGCCGCAGGCCTTCGCAACAAAAGGCGTGCGTATGTCTTGCGTCCGGCCCACCTCGTTGGCAAGAATGTTCCCGGAGACCGGACGGGAGTTGCCAGGTGCTGAGCGTTGAGCAAGTCACAGAATTCCGGAACCAGGGTTTCATCGTGCTTGAGCGGTTGTTCTCGACCGGTGATATGGCGGTGCTGAAGGCCGCGGCCGAGCGGATCGTAGACGAGTTCGACATCGAGCACCACCGGACCGTGTTCGCCACGACCGACCGGGATCGCGGCCGCGATCAGTACTTCATGGACTCGGCCGAAAACGTCAGCTGCTTTCTGGAGGCCGATGCGCTCGGCGCCGATGGCGAACTGACCAAACCCAAAGCGCGCGCGATCAACAAGATCGGGCACGCGATGCACGACCTGGTGCCTGAGTTCACCGCGTTCTGCAGCCGCGACGAGTTCGGCCGGATCCTGAGCGACCTGGGCTATCAAAAGCCGCGGCTGTGGCAGACGATGTACATCTTCAAGCAGCCGCGTATCGGCGGCGTCGTCCGCTGGCATCAGGATGCGAGTTATTTAAAGGTCGATCCGCCGGCTGTGACCGGACTGTGGGTCGCGATCGAGGACGCCCACCGCGGCAATGGGTGTCTGTGGGTCCAGCCCGGCGGGCACAAGTCTCCGCTGCGCGAGATCTTCGAGGTCGATCCGCAGCACCGTCAGGGCCTGCTGCGCACCCTGGACAAAACGCCGTGGCCAACCGAGGACTCCGCGTTCCCGGTCGAGGTTCCGGCCGGCAGCCTGCTGGTGTTCGCCGATAGGCTGCCGCACTACAGCTCACACAATCATTCCGATCAGTCGCGCCACGCGTTCAGCATGCACGTGGCCGAGGACACAGCGCGCTGGTCGGACACGAACTGGCTGCAGCGTCCGAATCTGGCTCCGTTCAACTTGTAAAAGGGCCACTGTAAAAAGGGTACAGGACCCTTGATTAGGGGTTCTGATCCCGTCAGTCAAGCTCGATTCGGGCGGTTTCCTTGCCGAGGACGATCTCGTCGCGGTTTGCGTCCCAGGCCACGATCTCGGCGTCGATCAGGTCCTTGAGGCGGGATTCGAGCCAGCCGACCTGCTCCTCGTTGGGCGGACGGGCTCCGGCGGACAGACACACCCAGCCGTCGCGGCCGTGGCGTTTGACCGCGAACATCGCACGGTCCGCGGCGGCCAGATACGCGTTCCAGTGCACCGGATCGGGAGCTTGGCCCCACAGCGGGCACGTAACCGCTCCGATCGAACAGGTCATCCTGAGCCGGTCGCCCGAGCGCAGCACGAATTCATGGTCGGCGATCCCGGCACGGATGCGCTCGGCCAGATGGCTAAGATCGCCCTGGGCTTGAGCACACACCAGCAGGAACTCCTCGCCGCCCCAGCGGATGACGAAATCGCCGGCGCGGGTCAGGGTCATCAGCAGCCGGGCGAGGTGGCGCAGCACCTCGTCGCCGGCCAGGTGGCCGAGGCGATCGTTGATGGACTTGAAGTGATCCACGTCCAGCAGCATGACCGCGGACCGCTGCGCCAGCCGCGCCGCCAGATCCTCGGGCATGGGCTGTTCGCCGGATTCCAGCACCGGCAGCAGAAACCGCCGATTCAGGAGCCCGGTCAGCGGGTCGGTATTACTGGCCTCCAGCAGCTGCAGATTCTTTTCCGAAAGCTCGGAGTTGAGCGCGTTCAGCTCAGCCGTCCGTTGCTCGATGTCGCGCTCGATCATCGCCCGCTTCTTGCGCAGCAACGAGTTTCGGAGCCAGAACAGCACGGCGACGATCAGCAGCGCGATGACCGCGAGCAGCGCGCGAAACCAGGCGGTTTCGTAATATCTGGGCTGCCGGACGATCTCCAGGGTCGTGGGTTTGCCCCATACGCCATCGAGCAGTCCCGCCTGAACCTCGAACTGATAGACTCCCGGCTTCAGGTTGGTGTACTGCGCGCTGCCGGTCTTGCCGCCGTCGATCCACGCGTCATCGTGACCCTCCAGCCGATAGCGGTAGCGTACGTCGACGTAGGCGGTCAGCGCCAGCGCGCCAAAGTCAATCCGAAGGTCTCGCTCGCCGGGGCCGAGAGTGAGGCGCTCGAGGTCCGGATCGGTGATTCGCGTGTCGCCGAACCTTAGCGACTCCAGGAAAACCGGAGCGGTCGGCTTCCACGGCGGCGTTTCATCGATCCCGAGGACGTAGAGACCGTCCTTGGTCGGCAGCCACAGCTTTCGGTCCTGGTACACGCCGTTGCTGCCACCGGTTCCGCGGCAGCAGTCAACGTAGTCCGCGCCGCGGATCATCTTGCCGGAATAGGCAAGCACCGTGGCGTCGACGCGCTGCAGCTCCGGGTCGGTGATCTGCTCGAGAGCGACCCGGTAGATACCTTCGCTGCCGGCGATCCACAGATGGCCGTCAGCCGCGGCGGTGGCAAACGAAGCGCCGTTGATCGGAATGCCCTGGGCCCGCGACAGATGCCGCCATTGCTCGTCGTGGCGCACGAACAGACCGTTGTCCTGGCTGGCGGCCAGGAGTTCTCCTTCGGGCAGTTCGGTCAGCGCCGTCACCACGACGTTTTCGAGCAGGGTCTCGACCCCGGCTCGCTCGAGCGATCCGTCGCGGTGAGCAAAAAGTCCATCGTGCGTGCCGATCCACATGCCCCCGTCGGCGCCCGGCAGCAGGCTCCGGATCTCGGCCCCGGCCAGCTCGACCAGCGGCGTCAACTCTTCCTCGCGCAATCGAAACAATCCGTGGTCGGTGCCGACCCAGGTCCCCTCGGCCACCGGCAGCAGCGCGAGCACGCGGGTGCCATCCAGCGCGGCTAGCGGCGGGGGGGTCGCGTCTCCCTGTTCGGTCCTGACCGCGACCCCGCCGGCGGTGCCGATCCACAAGCGATCGTCGAAATCGAATCTGAGGCTCAGCACGGAGGGGTGGGGTAGATCATCACCGGCGACCGCGAGCCTGGCGCTGTCGCCGTCGACGGCGTAGACACCGTCGTCGGTGCCAAGCCAGATCCGGCCTCGGCGGTCGCTGGCCACCGCGGCGACCGCAATCGCCTTGAGACCTTGCTGAAAGGTGATGCGCCGACCCATCGCGTCCCGCACCTTGAGCAGGCTAAAACGGGTCGAGGCAAGCCAAAGGGCGCCCTCGCGGTCCTCGAACACCCGCTCTAGAAAAGCCTCGATGCCGAACTCGGACAGGCCCAGGTCCGGGGTTTCGATCCGGCCGTCCGGAAACCGCCGGACCAGCTTGGAGCGGCCTCCCGCCCACAGGTTGCCGTCGCGGTCCGCCAGCAGGGTGCGCACGTCCCGGCCGTCCAGATGCTCGGCCAGCTCGACGACCACGGTCTCGCCGTCGAAACTGAACACCCCGCGGTCGGTCGCGATCCAGGTCCGCCCCTGGTAGGCACAGAAATCGCTGACCCGAGCCGACTGGAATCCGGCCGGCAGGTCAAACTGGCGCCAGTGCTTGCCCTCGAGGACCCCGAAGCGACCGTGACCGCCGGCGTAGAGCCGGTCACCGACGGTGACCAGCGAGGCGATCGGCACCGGGAATCCCGAATCGGCTGCCGTGATGTCCTTGCCTTGTACCGTGAACAAGTCGCTGCCGGTGGCCAGCCACACCACGCCGTCGGGGTCTTCGGCGATGGCCACGGGCGCGGCGCCCAATTCGGCTCGGTCCGCGGCGATACCGAACGACTCTCGGTCGAAACGGGCCACCCCTTTCGCGGACAGCAGGTAGAGATCGCCCCGGCCGTCGATCAGCAGCCGTTCGAGTCGGTTGCTCAACAGACCGGGGTGTTCGGACACGTCGAAGATCCGCGGCTCGTCGCCGTCGAACCGGACCAGCCCCTGGTGGGTCGCGATCCATAGAAAGCCGTCGCCGTCCTGAACCACGTCGGTGACCGAGTCGGCCAGCCCCTTGTCCCAGCCAACGTAAGCGACGCCGGCGTTCCAAAAGCTCTGCTCCGGATCCAAGGGCCACGAGGGCGAGCACCACAGCGACAACGTCGCCAGGGCAAGCACCACCGGCGCAGAGCTGCGCCGGATGATGTTACAACCGGTGTTAAGACATTGGCTCACTGCTCAAGTAAATAACAAAAACGTCATTGAAACAATAGATTAAGTCGCAAAACTAGAAACAGACTTAATCAGGGGGTGCTGGCCAGGACCGGATTCAGGACTCCGGGTTTTCGTTCGCGGTCGAAGCCGAGGGGTCCGCGGCCGCCGCGGGGGCGTTCAGCACGGCCAGAAAGTGTTCGCCGTAGCGCTCCAGCTTGGTCTGCCCGACGCCGGAGACGGCGAGCAGTTCCGCGGGGGTGGCTGGCCTTCGGTCGAGCATGTCGAGCAGGGTCGAATCGTGGAATACGACGTAGGGGGGCACGCCATTTTCGTCGGCGATGCGCTTGCGGCATTCGCGCAGCGCCTGCCACAGCGCCTGGTCGCCGGCGGCCACCGTCGCGTCGCGGCGGCTGGGCCGCGAGCGCTTAGGTTTAGCCGCGTCCTCGCGCAGGTTCAATTCGATTTCACCGCGCAAAAGCGGCCGGCTGTCCGGCGTGAGCACCAGCGCCCCGTAGCGCTCGACGTCGACCTTGAGAAATCCTCGCACCAGCAACTGGCGGATCACCGAACGCCACTTGCCGGTGTCGAAGTCGGCGCCGATCCCGAACGTGCTCAGGGCCTCGTGACCGTGCTGGGCCGTCTTGGCGGTGGTCTTGCCGACGAGGACATCGATCACGTGAACCGCGCCGAAGCGCTGACCTGTGCGATAAACGCAGGACAGGAGCTTTTGCGCCGCCACCGTCGCGTCCCATGTTTTGGGCGGAAACAGGCAGACGTCGCAGTTACCGCAGTCGGTCTCGCGCTGCTCGCCAAAGTGGGCCAGCAGCGAGCGGCGCCGGCACGCGGTCACCTCGCACCAGCCCAGCAGGGCGTCGAGCTTGCCGCGCTCGATCCGCTTGTGCTGCTCGTCCGCCTCCGAGTCGTCTACCATCTGGCGCAGACGAACGACATCCTGCAGGCCGTAGACCATCCACGCCTCCGCCGGCTCGCCGTCGCGCCCGGCGCGGCCGGTCTCCTGATAGTAGCCCTCGATGCTCTTGGGCAGGTCCAGATGAGCGACGAAGCGAACGTCCGGCTTATCGATGCCCATGCCGAACGCAATCGTCGCGACGATCACGACCCCGTCTTCGCGCAGGAAGCGCCGCTGGTGCTCGGCGCGCATCGAGGAGGACAGGCCCGCATGGTAGGGCAGCGCCGTGAAGCCCTCGTCGGCCAGCCAGTCGGCGGTCGTTTCGACCTTGCGCCGAGTCATGCAGTAGACGATCCCGGCCTCGTCACGGCGTTCGGCCAGGAACCGCCGCAGTTGGCTGCGCGCGTCGCCTCGGGCCTGGACCGTATAACGGATGTTGGGGCGGTCGAAGCTGCCGATGAACTCGCGCGGCGCGGCCAGTTCCAGTCGCTCGACGATCTCAGCGCGGGTGCGCACGTCGGCGGTCGCCGTCAGCGCCATTCTCGGTACGCCGGGGAATCGGTCCCGCAGCACGTTCAAGCCGAGATAATCCTGGCGGAAGTCATGCCCCCATTGGGACACGCAGTGAGCCTCGTCGATCGCGATCAGGCTCACTTCGAGGTCGGCCAGCAGATTCAGGGTGCCGGCCTGCAGCAGCCGTTCCGGGGCGATGTACAACAGTTTGAGTTGGCCGGCCCGGAGACGGTCGACAACCTCGCGCTGGGCCGACGGATCGAGGCTGGAATTGAGGTAGGCCGCGGACACGCCGAGCAGATCCAGCGCGCTGACCTGGTCCTGCATCAGCGCGATCAGCGGCGAGACCACCAGCGCCACGCCGTCGGCGAGCAGCGCGGGGATCTGGTAGCACAGCGACTTGCCGCCGCCGGTGGGCATCAGGATCAACGAGTCCCGGCCGGTCAGGGTGGCGTCGATCGCCTCGGCCTGCAGCGGCCGGAACCGGCGGTATCCGTATACGTCCCTGAGGATCTCGGCGGCGCGCTCCATCATGGGGCGCTATGGTACACGGCGCCGCCGATCCTGTATTCTCGCGTTGGCGTTGCTGGCGCAAGCCGGGTCGCGCCGGGACGCCGCTGCAACGAACTCGAACAAATCTGGAAGGCGCCGAGCATGTCTTCACAGCGCAGCCTGATCATGGGTTTCCTGATGGGCGCTATGCTCGCCGGTGCCGGGGTCACCGCCTACATGATGACGCGCCCCGCGGAAAAGGCTGCCGTCGCCCCGGCGCCGGCTGAGCCGGTCGCCGCCGAACTGCCGGCCTGGTTCGAGGAATTTCGCCAGCCGGAGACGCGCTCGTCGAGGAGCGGCGTGCTGGACACCTCCCTGACCGCTCGCTTTTCCGAACTGAGGCTGCGCTTTCCACCGCCGGACAACGACAAGGTCTTCTATGCCCGGATCTACGACAATATGGTGCCGGGACCGACCCTGCGCGCAATGCCGGGCGACACGGTGCGGGTGCTGTTTCAGAACAAGATGGTCGACCCGCGCACCAATCCCGACGACGGCGACGCCAAGTATCAGCTGACCAACCTGCACACCCACGGCTGGCACGTGGACCCGGGCAGCGTGGAGGAAAATGGCAAAGTGGTGCTGGCGCATGACGACGTGCTGCTGACGATCCTGCCGCCCGGCTGGCAGGCCGACCACGGCGGCCACGGCGGCCACGCCCTCGACCCGGACGATCCGAAGGCCGCTGTTCTCGTCCGATCCGGTGGCGGTCGGCGCGCCCCCGGCGATCGAGCGCACCCGACCGGTTTATTACCAGTCGGGATCTGACGAAGACGGTAGCACCTACTACCAGTACAAGGTCCCGGGCCAACAGGAAGAGACGGTGCTGGGCTTCGTCCAAGTTTCCGGGGTGCCGGTCGGCCACCACAGCATTCCCGATCGGTTGCCGCCGCCGCCCCCCGGCGCGGCCTATTTGAACGACATCACCGACGGCGAGATCACCGGCAGCCGCACCATTGTATTCGACGTGCCGTTCGTCAAGGACGGGGTCGAGGTCGAGGGAGACGCGACCGGGGCCGACAAGCGGCTGCTGATCAACGGCCACGAGTTCGACGATCCCGACGCGGTCCAGGTCGACGTTCAGGTCGGGGCGGTCGAGGAGTGGACGGTGATCAACAACGCCGATCAAAGCCACCCGTTCCACATCCACGTCAACCCGTTTCAGGTGGTCGAGATCAAGCAGTGGGCCGGCTACCGGGACAACGACCCGGCCCAGCCGCTCATCGAAACCCCGAGCTGGGCCCCGCCGGCGGGCACCTGGCTGGACACGATCACGCTGCCACCACGCGGCTACATCAAATTCCGCAGCCGTTTCCCGGGCACCGTCATCTACGAGGGCAATGAGTACAACTTTTCGGGCTCATACGTGCTCCACTGCCACATTCTGAACCACGAGGACGGCGGCATGATGATCCAGGTCAACGTCAAGCCGGGAGACTGATGAGCCCGCATATCGCGTGAGTTTCGCCAGGCTAGTGTTGAGCCGAAGCAGGAACTCCCTGGACGTTTCGACATCGGAGCATTATGCGAACTAGCGTGGATCCTGACCGGTGCACCTGCTGCTGATCGCCGCCGCGGTGCTGGCGCTCGTGTTTGGCCCCGGTTTGTGGGTGCGCCACGTACTGGCCAAATATTCCCGGCCCGAGGACCGCTATCCGGGCACCGGGGGGGAATTGGCGCGGCATCTGCTCGACGGGCTCGGCATGAAGCACGTCGGCGCGGAGGTCACCGACCAGGGGGATCACTACGACCCGGAAGACAAGGTCGTTCGCCTGACTCCCGACAAGTTCGACGGCCGCTCGCTGACGGCGATCACGGTGGCGGCGCACGAGGTCGGCCACGCGTTGCAGGACCGTGACGATTACGCGCCGTTGAAGCTGCGTACCCGGCTGGTCAAGATCGCGGCGCCGGCGCAAAAGCTCGGGGCCGGGATTCTGATGGCGACGCCGCTGGTGGTTTTGCTGACCCGGGCGCCGATGGCCGGGGCTCTGTTCGCGGTGGGCGGCCTGCTGAGCCTCGGCACTGCGACGGTGGTACACGCGCTGACCCTGCCGAGCGAACTGGACGCCAGCTTCCGCCGCGCGCTCCCGCTGCTCACCGAGGGCGGTTACCTACGTCCCGAGGACGCGCCCCACGCCCGCCGCCTGCTGACCGCCGCGGCGCTGACCTACGTCGCCGCCTCGCTGATGAGCCTGCTGAACATCGGCCGCTGGTGGGCGATTCTGCGAAGGTAAGCAGCTTGAACCGGTTGTTGCGTTACGCCACACTCCAATCGTGAACGCGCCCGATAGACAACGCCCAATCGCAGGGCTCGAGGAGCATTCCCAGCAGGTCACGCGCACTCAAGTGGTCCGCGTTCCCGCCGGCGAACCGAGCGAGGCGGTGCTCGGTGATGTTGATTCCGATCACCTGGCGGTCGAAGAGCCACTGGAAATCCGCCTGGGTTACGGGCCGCTCGAGAACCGGCGCCAGCACCCTCTGGCGATCACCATGCGAACGCCCGGTAACGACGAGGAACTCGTGCTGGGCTTCTTGTTCACCGAGGGGATCGTGGAGGCGGTGGAACAGGTGCGTTCCGTCGGGCCCTGCGGAGAAGATCCTGGGGTCAACGTGATCCGCGCCGAGATCGACCCCGATACGAGCCTGGACCTGGACCGACTGCGACGGCACTTCTACACCGCTTCGAGTTGCGGTGTGTGTGGCAAACAGTCCCTGGAAGCGGTGCGAACCCAGGG
>JBFGYD010000043.1:0-9745 GCA_041587615.1 Lysobacterales bacterium | reverse complement strand
GCGCGACGAGCGGCAGGGTTAATCGAGGGTGGCGGTTCATGTGCCGATCTCCGTTCAAGGACCTTACTTACCCCAACGACGGCCACCATCCGATCGCACAAACGCGGCCAGCGGGGCGAGGGTCTTGGATGCGAATCTGAAATTCACCGGCATTCCCCGATTCGTTGCGGTGTCCCCGCCAACAGCGTGCCGACGACGCGATCTACACGATCGGGTTGACCGGCATCGCGTTGGCTGACCATCATGCTAGGGAGCGCCGAACAGCGAGTCTTGAGCGGACGGTGATCGTTTCGTGATTTTCTGCTGATCGTCGCTCCACGCCGATGAGCCGGCCCGAGGCGAAACGAGCTTTGAGCGACCCACGCACCTATCAGTTCGATGATTTCACGCCGGATACGCGGCAGCGTGAGCTCTCCAAGGGCGGTGCGCCGCGGGCGCTGTAGCCGCGGTTCATGATTCAGGCTCCCCGTCGTCAAGTGCATGACGGACAGGCTAGTCGACGGGTCGAACTGATAACATCATCCTAAGAGGCTGAAAAACGAGGGAACGGCATGGACCTGGATATCGGGGGCATGGAGCGGGGCGACATAGCGGCCTGCACCGAGATGCTGCGAGGCCACGCGGCCTACCCCGACGAGGTGCTGCCCGAACTGGCCGGCGCATGGGAGCGGTTGATCGCGGAACATGCCCTGGTAACGATGCTGGCCCGCGACCGCGACCGGGCCGGACAGCCCGTGCTGGCGTTTGCCGCATCGGTGTTCGTCGAGCGGAGCTGGGTCGACCAGGCGGAGTCCGGCCTGGAACCCTGGCTCGGTCTGCGCACGCTGCGAGCCGACCATCGCCGCTCAACCTCTCCCGTGCTTCGCCCGACCCGGTTTGACGGCACTTTCGGGAGGGGCCTCCCGGTAGTCAACCTGCACTATGCCGAAGCCGAGGGCCTGGATGAGTCGACGGTCAGCGCACTGCGCTACAAGGTGATCGAGGCTTTCCTGACCCTGTTCCGGGGCTACGAACTGGCGGGCGTCTGGCAGGAGTTCTGGGATGAGATCGATCCCCACTACATCTACAACGGCTGGGGGCGCGTACGCACGGAGTATGCGCCTTACTACGAGCGCCTGGGCCAGCCCATGCCGCCCGTAGGAAAGCGCCCGGTGCTGACCGCCCTTACCCGCGAGGAGGCTCTGGCTTCACCCGGCAACCTGATGGCGCCGGCATTCATTCCTGCATCAGCACGATTCGGCTTCACGGCCGCCGAGAAACGCGTGCTGCGCGCGGCAATGAAGGGAGGTACCGACGAGGAACTCGCCCGTGCGCTGAATCGGGCGCTGCCCACCGTCAAGAGTCACTGGCGACGCATTTACCAGCGCGTGGAGGATGCGGCACCCGGCCTCTTGGCGCCCGGCGGCGGGGGCTCGGAATCGCACGGTCGCGGCCACGAAAAACGCCGGCAACTGATCAGCTATCTCGGCCGGCATCCGGAGGAGCTATAGGGGCGTGCGTCCATTCCGTCAGCTTGGTGCCCTCCTTGGCCCACTCGGGGTTGGTGTTGAGATCGCCGACGCTCAGGCCGTGCTCCAGCGCGAGTCGGGCGGGGATGTGGCCGACCGCCATGCGGTAGTGATTGAGCCAGCGCCCGCGCCACCAGGTCGATCGGCTCCTGGTGCTTTGTCGGAGCGCCATGTCGTTGCCAAAATGATGTTTCAAAGCTTCGCCAGCGTGTATCGCGAAACCTCAGGCTGTCGATTTTGGCCTCAATATGGGGGTCTAGGCCTGAAGACCGGTATCCCAGTGACATTTTTCAGTCGCGCTTCAATGAGTTGCGCTGGTCCGACCTTGCCGGTTCGCGAATTGACCCAGGACGAGACCGGATCGACGTCGGCGAAGCCGCGCCCTACCTGGACGCGGCTCTGGCCCGGAGCGACTGGCATCTGCTGCTGTCCTACTCCGATCCGCTGTTCGCGGATTTCAGGAACCTGCCCGAGATCCAACGCTTGATCGCGGCGCTGAAGCTTCCAACGCTCGCTTGACGAGAGCGCAGGCCCGCGCGGGGGGATAGTATTCAGGCTGAAACGCCCCCGAGGGCAACAGGAAACATGATGGATGAGCGAGCCGTCGCTACATAGCACGACCCAACTACTCGAGCGGTTTCAGGCCGGTCACGACTCTGCCCGCGACATGCTGCTGCAGCGCTATCTACCGATCCTGACGCGCTGGGCCCACGGCCGCCTGCCCCGCTACTGCCGCGACCTGGCCGAAACCGACGATCTTGTGCAGATCACCTTCCTGCGCGCGTTGAATCATTTGGAGGACTTCGAAACGAGCCGGCCGGGGGCGTTTCTGGCCTACCTGCGCACGATCCTTCTGAACCTCGTGCGCGACGAGCTTCGGCGCCACGCTCACCGGCCGTCGATGGAGTCGCTCCGTGACTCTCTGTCGGCGCCCCAGGCATCGCTGGTGGAGCAGGTGGTCGGCCGCGAGCGGTTGGAGGAATACGAGCGGGCGCTGGCCAAGCTGCCGGAGATGAAGCGGAATGCCGTGATGATGCGCGTGGAATTCGGGATGACCTACGAGGAAATCGCCAGGGAACTGGAGCGTCCATCGGCGAATGCGGCGCGAATGACTGTGGTGCGCGCGCTCGATGACCTGGCGGCGGAGATGAGCCGGTGACGGCGGACCGATCCAGCAAAGTAGCCCAAGCTATCGCCGACGGGCGACAACCGGACTGGCCTTCCCTGTCGGCCGCCGACTCGCGGGTCGAGGCCTATCAGATCTTGAGTGAGGTCGCCGAGTGCTTTCGCCGCAGCGACCCCCATCCCGAGACGCCCCAGGAAACGCTGTTCACCTGGCGCCATCTCGAGGCGGTGGAGCAGATCGGCGCCGGCGCCTTCGGAGAGGTTTATCGCGCCTACGACCCGATCCTGCGCCGCGACGTGGCGCTGAAAATCGCCCGCGACGACCCGGAGCGCAGGTTCGACCCGCGCATGGTCATCGCCGAGGCCCGCAGTATGGCGCGCTTGCGCCACCCGAACATCCTGGCGGTGCATGGCGCCGACGAGGACGAGGGCCGGGTGGGCGTGTGGTCAGACCTGCTCGAGGGGCGCACCCTGGCGCAGGTGCTCGATTACGAGGGCCGGCTTTCGCCCCGGGAAGTCCTGGCCGTCGCGATCCCGCTGGCCGCTGCGCTGGCGCTGGTCCACGATCGAGGATTGGCCCATGGCGACGTCAAACCCGCCAATATCATGATCGAATCGGACCGTACGCCGGTGCTGATGGACTTCGGCGCGGCGCGGGAGGGCCCCGACGGCGCGCCCGCCATCGGCTCGCCGATGTTCATGGCGCCGGAGCAGTTCGCGGGCCGGCCGGCCACGCCGGCAACCGATATCTACGCCTTCGGCACCTTGCTGTATGTCGCGCTCGCCGGGCAGAATCCGGTGCGCGCCGATTCCCTGGAGGAGCTCAAGGACAAGCACGCGGCCCGGGTCGCGCCCGACTTCAGCGCCCTGCCCCTCGGCTACCGACGGCTGTTGCGCAGCATGCTGTCGCACTCACCGGCGGACCGGCCCGAGGCCGCCGAAGTCGGCGCTCGGCTGGAGCGGATCCGCACGGCCCGGGCCCGCTGGACCCGGCGGTTGGCGGTGGCGATTGTGATCGCTTCGCTGGCGGTCGGTACCGTCGCGTCCCTGCTGGCCTATCGCTCGGCGGCGCAGAGCCGCGATCGCATCGAACGGGTCAAGGACGTGATGGCGGAGGCCGCCGAGTCGGTCGTCCCCACGCGCCAGTCCGGGCCCACCTCGGTGGTGGCGATGTACCAGAGGATGGCCGAGCTGATCGAAGAGCGGCTGGCCGACTACCCGGCGGCGCTGGCGGAGATGCGGGTGGTGACCGGCGTCGGCCTGGGCAAGCTGGGGGAGACGCAGCGGGGGCTGAAGATCGCCGAGGACGGCATCGCCCTGATGCAGGAGGTACGCCGCGACGTCCCCAGCGACCTTGGCTCGAGCTGGCTGGAAGTGGCCACGTTGCGGGCGATGGTCGAGGACATCGCCGGGGCCGAGCAGGCGACCCGCAACGCGCTGGCAGCGCTGGAGGGCTTACAAACCGAGGGGGCTGCCGCCGAGCGCCTGGTGGCCAAGAACCGGCTGGTGCTGCTGCTGGGCCAGCAGGGGCGGTGGCACGAGGAAGTCGCCGCGGCTCGGGAGCTGTTGGCCGACCGCCGGGCGATGTACGGGGAGGACAGCATCCGCCTGGCCGTCGACTATCACAACCTGGCCGGCGCCCAGGCCGCCGTCGGCGACTTCGAATCGGCGCTGGACAACGAACGGCGCGCCGCGGAGTTGCTGCGGGCGGAGGGCGACGAGGACTCGGTTCGCATGGGCTTCGTCAAGTCCGCGCTGGCCAACATGTTGATGATGGCGGAGCGATTCGAGGAAGCCGAGCAGGCCCTCGACGAGGTGTCGCGCATCTACTCGGCCAATCTGCCGCCCGGCCACATGAATTTCGACTTCGTCGCCGAGCAGAAGGCCGCTCTGCAGGTGAAAACCGGAAGGAGCGCCGAAGCGCTGCCGGAGCTCGAGCGCCTCCTCACCCTGGAAGGCGAGCCCTACGCGCTGACCCGCCTGAAGGCCTCGCAGTCTCTGGCCCAGGTCAGGATGCAACAAGGTCGCTGGGCCGACGCTGAGCGGCTATACCGTGAAGTGCAGCAGAGCAAACCCGCTCGCTACCAGCCGCTGACCGCCTATTTCGATGCCGCCATCGCCTATACCGGCTTCAAGGCCGGAACCCGCGAGCAGCCGCCAACCGAGGTGCTTCGCACGGCGCTGGAGCGGATGCGCGAGTTCGACCTGGTCCGGATCGAAGAGTACCGGCGTCTGCAGGCCTGGATGGACGAACTCCACAACCCGCCGTAAAGGGTCTGATCACCCTGAGGGTATCGAAAAAGGAATTCAGCGAGCTCCGAATCACTAGTGAGTTCGTTAACTAGCGCCGGCCCAGGTTGGGCAGGCCGCTGGCCAACCACCAGCGTTTGTTTTCCTCGTCCCAGCGCCAGGTCTGCACGTCTCGGATCGTGCGCTCGCGCGCGGTGTGGCGGTTGGAAACGCTGATCTCGACGACCTGCTGGATCGTTTCAGGCGCGGGTCCCGGGGCCTGGCCCAGCACCTTATAGCCGGTGATGTCGACCTGGTCGAAGCGCTTGAGTTCGAACTGGAGTTGGCGCGCGTCGGGACGGCTCTCGGGATCCAGGAATTGGACCGCGTTGCGCAGGTCGCCCCAGCGCACGGTTCGTTCGTAGAGTACGAGCGTGTCCTCCAGCGACTGGCCTTGCGAGTTGCCCGTCGCGCAGCCGCCCAAGGCGAGCAACGCCAGCAGCAGAGCGGTCAGGGCCTTTGGCAGCTTGGGCGCATTCATCGATTTCTCCTCAGCGTCGCGGAGCCACGGCGATGCTGCCAGAAGCGGCCCGCCGAGGGAAGGGTGTGCCCCGGCAACTGATGCGGTGTGGCACGGCCATTGCTTGGTAAGATGGATGATCCGAACGAACCGCTATCCGATGTCACTGCGCAACCGACTGCTGATCCTGTTCGCCACCCTGCTCGCGTTGATGCTGGCGCTGGCGTGGTGGGGCTCGCGCTGGCTGACCCGCGAGCTGACCGACGAACTCGACCGGGTGGCGCTGTTCGTCGGCCAGTCGCTGGTCTCGGCGATCGACGAGGACGTGCTGGCCGAAGCCGGTGAGGCAGACGAGATCGTCGTGCTGGTCGAGCGCACGATCGAGACCGACGATCAGACGATCCGCGCGCTGCACCGTCAGCAAGGTGACCGCATTACCCGCATGTCGCTGCAGGTCGGCGACGAGCCGGCCCGGGTGCTGGACTTTCCCGCAGCGCAAATCGAACGGAGTCACGTGGCGCGCTTCGAGGTGCGCACGGTGCGCGAGTCCGTCAGTACGCCCGGCAGCCTGCGGGTCAGCGGTCCCCACGTGCTCCGCGAGATCCCGATTCCGGGTCAGGGCGTGTCGACCTCGATGGAGCGCTTCTCGACCCGCCTGCTGATCGGCCTGCTGGCCCTGTTCGCGTTCGGTCTGGCCGGCGCCGCATTGATCGCCCACCGGGTCGGGCGCCCGCTGAGGCGCCTCCAGCTCGCGGCGCGGCAAGTCGGCGGCGGCGAACTCGGCGCGCAGATCGCCGACTCCGGCGGCAGCGTCAGCGAGGTCGACGACACGATCGCCGCGTTCAACAAAATGTCGGCCGGGCTCAAGCAGTTGGAGGAAACCCGTCGCGAGCTGCGCGCCCGCGAACACCTGTCCGAGCTGGGCGAAATCGGGCGCGGGCTCGCGCACTCGCTGCGCAACCCGCTCAACGCCATCGGCCTGGCGCTGGAGGAGTTGGCCGGGCCGGCCCCGGACCGCGAACGGGCGGCCGAGCTGGCCGACGGCGCGCGGGCTCAGATCCGGCGAATCGACCATTCGATCCGTTCGTTTCTGACCCTGGCCAGCGCGTCGCAGGCCAAGCCCGAGGCGCTGGACCTGGTCGAAATCGCCAACGACGTGATCCTCGAGGCGCTGCAGCTCGCCGGCAACGGGGTCGAGATCAGGCTCGAGGGTGGGCCGTCGCTGGCGCTGACCGGGGTCGCCACCGAGGTCCGCGCGATGCTCCAGACCCTGATCGTCAACGCGGTCCAGGCCAGCCCGCCCGGGAGCGAAGTTTTGGTGCGCCTACGCGGCGACGGCGAGGGCGCGCGGATCCAGGTGCTGGACCGCGGCCACGGCCTTGATCCGGCGGTCGCCGAGCGCCTGTATCAGCCGCACGCGACCACCAAGCCCGACGGCTCCGGCATGGGCCTTTACCTGACCCGCCGCCTGGCCGTATCGCGCTATCGGGGAACCGTTGAGCTGGCCGCGCGCGAAGGCGGCGGGGTGGCGGCTACGCTACATCTTCAGGCGCGCGAGACCGACCATGACTGAGGCCCGGGTTCTGGTGGTCGAAGACGAGCCGGGCCAGCGCGAACTGGTGGCTGGAATCCTCTCGCGCAACGGTTACCGGGTCGATGCGGCCGAGGGTCTCGAGGCCGCGCTGGCGCGCTTGCGGGAGCGGCCGGCGGACCTGATCCTGTCGGACTGGAAGCTTGCCGACGGCGACGGCATGCGGCTGCTCGAAATCGTGCGCCGGGACTATCCGCTGACCGGCTTCATCATGGCCACGGCCTACGGCAGCATCGCCCACGCGGTCGAGGCGGTGCAGGCGGGCGCCGATGATTATCTGTCCAAACCGTTCGAGCGCCAGGCGCTGCTGCTGTCGGTTCAGCGCACGCTGCGAGCCGGGCGCCTCGAGGCCGAGAACCGGCGCCTCAACGAGGCCCTGGAAGAGCGCGAGGCGCTGATCGACATCGTCGGCAAGGCGCCCGCGATGCAGCGGTTGTACCGGCGGGTCGAGAAGATCGCCGGCACCGAGGCCACGGTGCTGTTGTCGGGCGAGTCCGGTACCGGCAAGGAGCTGGTGGCACGCGCGATCCACCAGCTCTCGCGTCGGGCCCGGGGGCCGTTCGTCGCCGTCAACTCGGCGGCGATTCCGGAGGGCCTGATGGAGGCGGAGTTCTTCGGCGCCAAGAAGGGCGCCTACACCGGCGCCCACGCGACCCGCACCGGCAAGTTCGAGGCCGCTGGCGGCGGCACGCTGTTCCTGGACGAGATCGGCGAGCTGCCGCTGTCGATCCAACCCACGCTGCTGCGGGTGCTGCAGGAGGGTCGGGTCACCCCGGTCGGCGACCACCGCGAGATCGAGACCGACGTGCGGGTAGTGGCAGCGACCAATCGGGATCTGGGTGAGGAAGTGCGGGCCGGTCATTTCCGCGAGGACTTGTATTACCGCCTCAACGTCGTGCCGATCCGGATCCCGGCGTTGAGGGAGCGACGCGAGGACATCCCTCGACTGGTCGAACACTTCATCGCCCGCGCGCGCCGGGTGCACGGGATCGAGGCCGCGCCGTTTCCAAAGGTCGTGCTGAAGCGGCTGATCGATCACTCGTGGCCCGGCAACGTGCGCGAGCTCGGCAACGTCGTCGAGCGTTTGGTGCTGCTGGCCGACGACGGTGGGGTCAGTCTTTCAGACCTGCCCGCGGAGCTGGGCGATGGCGAGCCGGTTCGCGAGGGCCAGTTCCGGCTGCCGCCGGGCGGGCTCAAGTGGGAGGCGCTGGAGAAATCGGCGCTGAGCCAGGCGCTCGAGGCGGCCGGCGGCAATCGAGCCCGGGCGGCCAAGCTGCTCGACCTGCCTTACAAGGCGTTCCTGTACCGGTTGCGCAAACACGAACTAGACTCCTGAATTGGGGACCCAATTCCCCAAATCGGGAGATTGCGCCCGGATTTGCGCTCATCCGATGGGTTCATCGCTACCATTTGGAGCCCGATCGTGCGGTTGGCACACAAGTTGCTGCTCATTGGTTCGTTCGCAAAACAACCCAAGGAGCAAACGATGAGCCTGAACCGAATCCTGAACCCCGTGATCGGCGTCACCGGCCTGCTGGCGCTGGCGCTGAGCGCGACCCTGGCTTTCGCCGAGGTCAAGGAAAGAATGAAAATCAAGGTCATGAGCCACGACGGCATCGCCGAGACGGTCACGATCGACAACCTGAAGGTGGGCGAGTCCGACGTGTTCGTCACCGAATCCGGCAAGGAAGTGCTGGTGACCCGCGCAGAGGAGCAGCTCACGCTGGAGATCGAGGGCCGGGTCATCGACGTCAAGATGCCGCAGATACAGTCGCTGCACGAGCACGAGCCCGGTCAGGTCCAGCGCCGGGTGTTCATCTCCGACGACGGCGGCCTGCATTCGGTCGACGGCGACCACGTCTGGGTCGACAAGAGCGGCGAGGAAACAGTCATCGAGGCCGACGGGGATCAGAAGATCATCATCCACAAGGAAGTCCACGGCCACCTGACCGACGAGGAAATGGCCGAACTGACGGATGACGTCATGGTGGACGTCGAGATCGAAGGCGACGGCACCCATGACCACGAGGTGATCATGATCAAGAAGCACGTCATCACCGAAGCGGTCAAAGAAGAGGCCGCCGCCGAAGACCAATAGAAATTCCCGCTACTCCCGGCGTCCACCAGGACGTCGGGAGATCCGCCATAATGCGACGATGCTCCACGTCGCCCTCTTCCAGCCAGAGATCCCGCAGAACACCGGCAACATCATCCGCCTGTGCGCGAACACCGGCGCCCGGCTGCACCTGATTCACCCGCTCGGCTTCGTGTGGGACGACAAGCGCTTGAAGCGAGCCGGGCTTGACTACCACGAACTGGCGTCGATCGAGCGACACCGAAACTTCTCATCGTTCGTCGACGGGATCGGCGAGCGGCGGCTGTTCGCGTTCTCGAGCAAAGCGGAACGGGTTTACTCAGAGGCTGAGTTTGCCGACGAAGACGTGCTGCTGTTCGGCCCGGAAACCCGCGGCCTGCCCGACGCGGTGCGGGCCCGGGTCGACCCCGAGCGGACGCTCAAGCTACCGATGGTCACCGCCTCCCGCAGCCTCAACCTGGCCAACGCGGTCGCGGTGGCGGTCTACGAGGCCTGGCGCCAGTTGGGTTTTCATGTCCCGAGAACCTAGCGCAGCGATTTGTCGCGACTTCCTTTGCGTCATGGCGTCTTTGCGTTCATTGCCGTGCGTGTTGCGTCGTCAAGAATACGGTTGATCGCCCAGGAAACGGTCGAGGATCGCGATCGTTTCGGCCGGGCGCTCGGCGTGGAGCCAGTGG
>JBFGYD010000042.1:0-9751 GCA_041587615.1 Lysobacterales bacterium | reverse complement strand
GCGGCGTACTCCTCGGGGGTTAGCAGCTCGCGGTTGGAGCGCTTCTGGAACTTCACGTAATCGGATTTGGCAAAGGTCGCCGCGACCCCGATCATCTCCAGCGCGGTCTCCATATCGCCTTTGTGATTGCAGCCGATTTCGGCCACGATTTTGGGGAATTTCATGGCCGCAAAGATACCACAGAAACCCGTTATTGGACGGCGTCGAGGAGTTGGTCGGCGTGGCGGTGCCACTTCGGATCCCGCGCGAGATCGGACATCGCCCCGCGCTCCAGCGCGGTCCGCCACGGGACCGGACTGGGCAGCAGGCACAGCGTGATCACGTAGCGCGGCCCCAGCGCCGGGCTCAGTCCGCGGTGCAGGACGCTGGCGGGCTGAAACACCACTCCATCTCCGGCCGCCATCGGGCGCGCGTGCGCACGAATCGGAGCGCCGGCGATGCGGGACAGGTGGTCGACGTCGCCGGTGCGGGTCTCGGTCCAGCCAAACAGGTAGCCCCGCTCCGCGACCCGGGCGGTGTCGTCCAGATCGATGAATTCCGTGTTGCCGCCGTGCGCCTCGGTCGAGTTCAGATACACGATCAGCTTCAGGTGCGCGCGAGGGCCGCGGTCGCAGTGCCAGCGAAACGACACCGAGGCCTGCCTCGGCGCGCGCGGGGTCATCGAAAAAGTCACCCAGTGGACCAGGTATTCGCTTTGAAAAAAGCCGGCCAGCCTTTGGTCCACCGACGGGGTCAACACGGCGGTCAGCGTGTCGGCGATGAAGTCCGGATCATCGACGTGAAAACCCTCGAGATTGCGGGTGTCCTTTTTCAGGTAGGCAATCTCATGTTCGGCCTCGAGCCGCTCGAGCGTCGCACCCGCGTCGGCCTCGCTGAGGACCGGCAGATACTCGAAACCACGGGTGACGAGCGGCAGCGCAGCCTCGACATTGGCCGCGCGCTCGAATCGCGCCCGGCAGTGCTCATGGTATGGGCCGTAGCCGCGATCGAGATCGTACTCTCGATAGACCCGGGCCGCCCGGCGCGGGTCCAGCTCGCGTTTGTACACCCGGCTCAGTAGATTGATCAGGTTGGGGTGCAGGTGCATTCGCCTCTTCAGCCGGTGTTTTCGGTTTACCGCGCAACCGGAATCGGCGCACGGCGCGGTCTAACGATTGCGCCGGTGAAGTATATCCGCATTCGGCCCGTCGCGGCGTCCCGCCTGACCGCCGCGCCGGGTTGACGTCCGCGGAATCCGCCGCGGGCTTTTTTCCGCGCTCGCGCTCTGGTACAAAGTGCGCGGCGCCCGGGGCATGGGCCGCGATCGAGCCAATCTGAAAGTCCGAATCACAGATGCTAGCGACGTCATCGTTCGAAGTATGTTTCGGCGGTCCCGACCAACCGCGGGGCCGGCTGCGGGACATCTTGGCCGAGCGCGTCGCCGCGGTGCCCGCGGGCGGCGCCATCGACTGGGTGACCTATTATTTTCGCGACCGCCGCCTCGCTCGGGCGCTGCTGCGAGCCCGCGGCCGAGGGGTTCGGGTCACGCTCACGGTCGAGGGCAGGCCGCGGGTCGCCCACGCCAACGACGAGGTGCTGGCGATGCTGTCGGGCGCCGGGGGGCTGGGCGAAGGGCTGCGGGTCATGGCGCTGCCGGGGCTGCCGGCACCCGCGGGCAAGGCCTGGAAGCCCCAGTTTCACGAGAAGCTCTATTGTTTTTCCCATCCCCGTCCGGTCGCGTTCATCGGCTCGTTCAATCCTTCCGGCGACCAGCCCGAGGAGCGTCCCGACATCATCAGCGAGATCGGCGATCAGGACCGCGGGCACAACGTGCTGGTGGGGCTGTCCGATCCGTCGCTGGTGGCTGGGCTGGTCGGTCACGCGCGGCGGCTGAACCAGCGACCGGCGGGCCTGCTGTACCGATTCTCCGACGGCGCCAACGAGGACTGCCGCGGGGTCGCCACGCGGATTCACTTCTGGCCGCGCGTGCGACCGCACCCGGTGGCGCGGTTGCTGAGCCGCGTCGGCGCCGGCGGCCGCGTGCGGATAGCGGCATCGCACATCCGCAGCCGCAGCGCGGTCAACGTGCTGGCTGGAATGGCGCGCCGGGGAGCGGCGGTCGAGATCCTGGCCGACCCCACGTCGAGGCGGGTCCCGCCGACCGTCGAGGAACGTCTGATCCTGGCCGGCGTCGGGTTCCGCCGCGTCGCCCACCCGGAGGGCGTGCCGATGCATTTCAAGCTGGTGCTGGTCGAGAGCGAGGGCCGTCGTCGGGCCGTGTTCGGCAGCTTCAACTGGACCCGGCCCTCCTGGTGGCTGAATCACGAAATCGCGGCGGTCTCCAGCGACGAGGCTTTGTTCGAGGTGTTGTCCGAGCGCTTCGAGGCGCTCAAGGCGCAGCGGTTCGAATGAGGATCTGAGCATGTCCGCCTCGACCCTGATCATCCCGGTCGAAAGCCAGGTGCGCGAGCTGGACGCGAAACTGCTGCTGGCTTGCGTGGCCGCCGAGCGGGGCTTCCCGGTGATCATCGGCTCGCGCGCGTTCGTGCATTTTCGGGCCGCCTCGATGCCGCGCGGCGTGTACCTGGCCAAGAGCATGCGCAGCCTGAGCGACCGCATGTTCCGGATTCTGCGCCGGCTCGGCCACGAGATCGTGGCCTGGGACGAAGAAGCGCTGGTGCACCCTCCGCCGGAGACCTATTTCACTCTCAGGCTGTCCCCAAGCACGGTCAGAGATGCGTCCCACCTGCTGGCCTGGGGGCAGGAGAACCTGGAACTGCTGCGCGGATTTCCGGCCCTGCCGGCGAGCACTCCGATCCACGTCACCGGCAATCCGCGCGGGGACATGCTGCGGCCGGAATTGCGCGGCTACTTCGAGCCGGAGGTCGCCTCGCTGCGGGCTCGTTATGGTGATTTCATCCTGATCAACACCAACTTTTCGGACGTCAATCCGTTCATTCCGGGCATCGGTTTGTTCCAGCCGGCCACCGACCCGGGCAAGGCGCCGCGCTTCGGCCAGTCCGGCAAGGGCATGAGCCGCGAATTCGCCGAGGGGCTTCGCGACCACAAGCAGGCGATCATGGACCACTTCATCGACCTGATCCCGCGCCTGGCGACGGCGTTTCCGGATCAGACCATCGTGATCCGGCCACACCCGAGCGAGAGCTACGCGATCTATCACCGGCTCGCGGCGCAATCGGAGCAAGTCAAGGTCGACAACGAGGGCAACATCATCCCGTGGCTGCTGGCTTCCCGCGTCATGGTGCACAACGGCTGCACGACCGGGCTGGAGGCCTATCTGTTGAGAGTGCCGGCGGTCTCCTACCTGCCGACCCTGAATGAGTACTACGATTACGAGTTCCAGGGGCTGCCGACCAAGCTCAGCCACCAGAGCTTCAGCTTTTCCGAGCTGGAGAACACCCTCGAGCACATCTTCGGCGGCGAACTGGAGGCCGCGGACGGTTCCGAGCGCGAGGCCCTGATCGATCACTACCTCGCGGCCCGCAGCGGACCGCTGGCCAGCGAGCGGATCGTCGACATGCTGGAAGGGGCGGGCTACCTGCGGGCACCTCCCTCGGCGCCGCCGCGATTGGCTCAGGCCGGAGGCTGGCTGTTGGCCCGCACCAAGGCGGCTTTGACGCAGGCCTACATGCGCCGACCCGGCCCCAACCGGCTGGCCTATCACGACCACCGCTATCCGGAACTGTCGGTGGCCCAAGTCCAAGAGCGCATCGCGCGTCTTGGGGGGCTGCTGGACCGGTTCCGGCGAATCGCGGTCGAGCCGCATTCGCGCCATCTGTTCGCGATCAGTCAGAGACCAGATTAGCCTGATATCGGCGCCCCGGCCGGCTCGGCCTTGCCGCGGACTAGCACGTAGACCTGATCGGCCGCGTCGGCGATCGCCGGCTGGTGAGAAACCGCGATGATCGTCAGCTCACCAGACAGCCCACGCAGGGTCTCGCAAATGACCCGCTCGTTGGCACGGTCCAGCGCGCTGGTCGCCTCGTCGAGGATCAGCAGCCGCGGCTCGTGGGCCAGCGCCCGGGCGATCGCGATGCGCTGCCGCTGGCCGCCGGAAAGCCGGCCGCCGCGCTCGCCGACGACGGTATGGGCTCCCTCCGGCAGAGCGTTGACGTAATCCCAGACACCCGCCTGCCGTAATGCGCGCACGGCATCGGCCTCGGTCAGCTCCGGGTCGCCCACGAGAACATTGTTCAGGATCGTGTCGTGCAGCAGGATCGTGTCCTGCGAGACGTAACCGATCATTCGCCGCCACGCGTGCATGTCCAGTTCGCGTAGCGCAACTCCGTCGATCAGGACCTCGCCGGAAGTGGGTTCGATCAGTTCGCACAACAGATCCAGCAGCGTGCTCTTGCCGGTGCCCGAGGGCCCGATCACGGCGCTGAACGAGCCTACCGGAAACTTCAGGTTCAGGCCGTCGAACACCCGGTGACCGTCATAGCCGAAGTGGACCTCCTTGAGTTCGATCCCGCGGGTCAGGGTCGGCGTCCGCCGGCCGGGCCGCGACTCCGCTTCCTGCCGGGCCCGCCGCGCCTGATCTTTCAGTGCCCAGTAGGCGCTGTCCTGGGCCCGCAGATACTGAAACTCACGCTGCAGCTTGTTCAGCAGCGTCAGCACGCGAGCCAGCAGGAACACCAGCACCATCACCGCCGACAGGGACAGCCCCCACTTGGCCAGCGCCAGGTACAGCCCGACCGCGGCCAAGGCCGCGAGCATCGGCTCCTGCAGCGCCCGCAGCGCCTCCTTGCTGATGACCTCCCGGCGCATCGCGGTCTCGAGTTCCGTGGTCTGGTCGCGCAGCAGTTCGTCGGCGACCTTGTCGCGGGCCATCGCCTTGAGGGACTTGACCGACCCGAGCACGTCGGTCAGGTAGGTCAGCAACGAGCGCAGCAGGTGGGTCTGCTTCAGTCCGGCGTTTCCGGAGGCCCGCACCAGGCGATGCAGCACCGCCATGAACATCATCCCGATCAGCAGCGAGGCCACCGCGGCCTGCCAGGAGATCAGCATCGCCACGACCATGTGGACCACGACCTGGATACCCAGCGCCAGCACCTTGGCGCCATACTGAAAGCCGGTCGCCGCGCGGTACGCCTCGGTCGCGAGCGAGTTGGCCAGCGAGCCGGCGGGCGTTCGCAGATAGTATTCCCAGCGGCTGGCCAGCAGCGCGTCGATCAGCTCGAGCCGCAACGAGGTGGCGACATGGGCCACGCTGTAGCCCACCTGGCGATTGGCCAGCAGCACCAGCGCGCTGCGGATCACGATCCCCACGACGATGATCAGCAGCAGCACGCCCAGCGTCGGTGCGATGTCGAACCGCGCCAGGCTCTCGACCACGACCGGGCCCAGCCCCTCGTCGGCCGGGTTGCCGTTGGCCACCGATAAAAGCGGCAACAGCGTGCTCAGGCTGACGCCCTCGGCCAGCCCGGCCACCGACAGCGAGACCAGCATGATCAGGCTGCGGCGCGGGTACGCCAGCAGAAATGCGATCAGCGCGCGCATGGCTGGATGCGGGGGGTTCGATCGGGCCGGCGCTTCGCTCAGCCGAAGTGCACGACCGAGCGAATCCCGTCCCCTTCGTGCATCAGTTCGAACGCTCGATTGATGTCCTCCAGCGGCATCGTGTGGCTGATGTAGGGGTCGATGGCGATCTCTCCGCGCATCGCCTGCTCGACCATCCCCGGTAACTCGCTGCGTCCCTTGACCCCGCCGAACGCGCTGCCGCGCCAGACCCGGCCGGTCACGAGCTGGAACGGTCGGGTCGATATTTCCTGCCCGGCCCCGGCGACGCCGATGATCGTGCTCTCACCCCAGCCCTTGTGGCAGCATTCCAGCGCCGCGCGCATCGTGTTGACGTTGCCGATGCATTCAAACGAGTAATCGGCCCCGCCGCCGGTCAGCTCGACGATCACGTCCTGGATCGGGTCGTCGTGGTCTTTCGGATTGACGCACTCGGTGGCGCCCAGCTGCCGCGCCAGCTCGAATTTGCGCGGGTTGACGTCGACTCCGACGATCCGATCGGCCTTGGCCATGACCGCGCCCTGAACCACCGACAGCCCGATGCCGCCGAGCCCGAACACGACCACGGTGGATCCCGGCCTGACCTTGGCGGTTTTGAACACCGCGCCGATGCCGGTGGTGATCCCACAGCCCAGCAGGCACACTTTCTCCAGCGGCGCGGCCGGGTTGATCTTGGCCACCGAGATTTCCGGCAGGACGGTGTATTCGCTGAACGTGCTGGTGCCCATGTAGTGGAAGATCGGCTTGCCGTTGTGGCTGAAGCGCGAAGTGCCGTCGGGCATCACCCCGCGGCCCTGGGTCTCGCGCACCGCCTGACACAGGTTGGTGAGTCCCGAGGTGCAGAAATTGCACTGGCCGCACTCGGCGGTGTAGAGCGGGATCACGTGATCGCCAGGGCCCACGCTCTTGACGCCCTCCCCGACCTCGACCACGACGCCACCCCCTTCGTGACCGAGCACGGCCGGAAACAAACCCTCCGGGTCTTCACCGCTTAACGTAAACGCGTCGGTGTGACACACGCCGGTGGCCTTGATCTGAACCATGACCTCGCCGGCCTCGGGATCGGCAACGTCCAGTTCCTCGATCCGCAGCGGCTCGCCGGCGGCCCAGGCAACGGCAGCTTTGGTTTTCATGGCGGTCCTCTCGTTATTGTGTAGATCGGTCCCGCCGCCGGCCGGTGGCCACGCCGGGGTGACCTGTCTACCACAGAGCCCGCGCATGATCAAAAGCCGGGCGCGGGGGCCGCTCGCTTTGCGCCTCCCGTTGGCCCAAAATGCCGCTCAAATGGAGCAGGAAACACCACGCCAGCGGCAGCGCCAGCACTGGGTCCGCGAGCGCCTAGGAGGATCCGAGTTCGGGCTCGAGCCGGCCTCGGAAGACGCCAGCTTCCGCAGCTATTGGCGGGTCAGCACGGGCGGGCGAAGCTACATTCTGATGGACGCTCCTCCGGCACGCGAGGACTCGCGCCCGTTCGTAAAGGTGGCCGAGAAGCTGCTCGGCGCCGGGCTCCACGCCCCGCGCCTTTACGAAATCGACCTGGACGCCGGCTTTCTGCTGCTGGAGGACTTGGGATCTACCCTGTACGCGGACGTTCTCGATGAGTCCACTGCGCCGCACCTCTACCGCGACGCGCTGGACGCGCTCGGCTCGATGCAGAAGCTGGCTTGCGGCGACCTTCCACCGTACGACGAGGCGCTGCTGCGCACCGAGATGTCGCTGTTTCGTGACTGGCTGCTGATCCGACATCTTGGGCGCAAACCAGGAGCACGCTTCGCCGCGCGCTGGGAGGAACTGCAGGCGATTTTGGTGGCCAACGCGCTGCAGCAGCCGGTGGTGTTCGTGCACCGCGACTACCACTGCCGAAACCTTCTGGTCTGCGAAAGCCGCAATCCCGGCATCGTCGACTTCCAGGACGCGGTCGCCGGGCCGATCACTTACGATCTCGTGTCGCTGCTGAGGGACTGCTACCTCGCCTGGCCGCCGGAGCAGGTTCAATCCTGGGCCGAAGACTACCGGCGGCGCGCGTGCGCGGGCGGCTCGACCACGGCCGACCGCGCGACCTGGAAGCGCTGGTTCGACCTGACGGGCTTTCAGCGTCAGCTCAAGGCGGCCGGCATCTTCTGCCGGCTGTGGCACCGGGACGGCAAGCCCGGTTACCTCAAGGATATCCCGCGAACGCTGGGCTACGCCCGTGCGGTCTGCGCTGGCGACGCCCGCTTCCGGTGGTTCGGCGAGTTGCTCGACGAGATCGCGCCGGAACTCGACCAGCGCGCCCAGGACCATCGCTGGTGAAGGCCATGATTCTGTGCGCCGGGCGCGGCGAGCGCCTCCGGCCGCTCACCGACCGGACCCCGAAGCCGCTGCTCGAGCTGGCCGGCAAGCCGCTGCTGGCCCGTCATCTGGAGAATCTGGCCGCGGCCGGGTTTCGCGATGTCGTCATCAACACCGCGCACCTGGCCGAGCGGATCGAGGCTTTCGCCGGCGACGGCCGCCGCTGGGGCCTTCGGATCCGATTCTCGCGCGAACCGCGCGGGGCGCTGGAGACCGGGGGCGGGATCCTGAACGCGCTGCCGCTGCTCGGGCCAGCGCCGTTTGCGGTCGTCAACGGCGACATATGGACCGATTACCCGTTGGCCGAGCTGATGCGCTCGCTGGACGGTCTCGCCCACCTCGTCCTGGTGGACAATCCGCCGCACCACGCGAACGGCGATTTCGGCCTGCGCGACGGCCGCGTGACGAGCCAACCGCCGCGACTCACCTTCAGCGGCATCGGAGTCTACGATCCACGCCTTTACGAGGGCCGTGAGGGCGGCCGTTTCCCGCTCGCGCCGCTGTTGCGCGAGGCGGAGTCCAAGGGCCAACTCAGCGGCGAGCACTACCCGGGGCGATGGTTCGATCTCGGCAGCCCGGCGCGCCTCGCTCGCGCGCGACGCGCACTCGCTTAGTCCGGCAGTTAAAAAAACCTTTTTTCGCTTGGCTTCGGTGACATTTGTCACTTGAGAGCGCTGACAGTCGCCACTACCACGGCCGTTGCCGTCGGTCGATGATGAGCACATCCCGTTAACAAGAGATACGCTCATGTCGTCAAACCCAACGCACCCGCTCGCCGAACTGCGCGGCGCCAGCAAGGCCTTTGGCGAGGTTCAGGCGCTGACCGAGCTGGATTTTGCGATCGCCCCGGGCGAAGTGGTCGCCGTGCTAGGGCCCAACGGCGCGGGCAAGACCACGACGGTAAAGCTCCTGTTAGGACTGCTGCGGCCCGACGCCGGCTCGGCCCGCGTATTCGGTGCCGAACCCACCAGCCGATCGGTCCGGGTCCGCGTGGGCACAATGCTGCAAGTCGGCGAAGTGCCCCAGTTCCTGAAGGTGCGAGAACATATCGAGCTGTTTCGCAGCTACTACCCGGACCCGATGCCCCTGGACCGCATTCTGGCCGCGGCGGGACTCAAGGAAGTGGCCGACCGCCTGTCCAGGGACCTGTCGGGCGGCCAGCGCCAGCGCCTGATGTTTGCGCTGGCCATCTGCGGGGACCCGGAGCTCTTGTTCCTGGATGAACCCACGGTCGGCTTGGACGTGGCCGCGCGACGCTCCTTCTGGGCCACGATCCGGGAATTCGTGGCGCGGGGACGGAGCATCTTGCTGACCACCCACTACCTGGAAGAAGCCGACGCGCTGGCCGATCGAATCGTCCTGCTGGACCACGGCAGGCAGGTGGCCGACGGCACGCCGCGGGCGATCAAGTCGCGCTTTTCCCGGCGCCGCATCCGCTGCCGGACCCGCTTGAGCGACGCCAGGCTCGAAGCCCTGCCCGGCGCGCGCGCCGTCACGCGCCACGATGACAGGACGGTGACGCTGGTCAGCGAGACCCCCGAATCCACCCTCCGGGTCCTGCTCCACGAGGACCCGAGTTTAAGCGAACTCGAGGTCGCCGGCGTCGGGCTCGAGGAAGCCTTCCTGAGTCTGACCGGCTCGCACACGATGGAGGATGCCGCATGAACACCGCCGTTTCCCTGCCGTCTATCTGGCGGATCTTTTACCTGGAATCCCGCTACTACATCCTCGGGATGATGCGCACGCCGGCCTTCTCCATCCCGACGATCGCCTTCCCGCTGATGTTCTATGTGTTCTTCGGCCTAATTTTCGGGCGCTCAGGCGGCGCATTGAACCTGCCCTCGTACCAGCTGGCCACTTACGGGACCTTCGGGATCATGGCGCCGGCGCTGTTCGGCTTCGG
>JBFGYD010000041.1:0-9783 GCA_041587615.1 Lysobacterales bacterium | reverse complement strand
GCCGGGATGGACGACTACATGGCCAAGCCGCTCAACCGGTTGCTGCTCAACGAAACCTTGGCGCGCTGGCTAAAAAAAGCGCCTGCCGAGCAGGCAGCGGCGACTTCGGCTGCGGTCACTCCGCTGAGGAGCCCTCCGGCGACGGCGCGCGCCACGGCCCGTACAAGCCCGCGGCCGGCCGCGCCCGCGGCGGTCGGATCGCAACACCCCGCGGCTCGCGGCCGCGTCGAGGCCAAGTCGGTGCTGGACCGACAGGTCCTGGACGATTTGATCGACATCATGGGAGACGAATACCTGGAGTTGATTTCGATTTACCTCGAAGACGCGCCCAAGTCGCTGTCGGAACTGGCCCAGGCGGCGGCCGCCAAAGACGTCGCCGCGCTGGTCGCGCCGGCTCACTCGCTCAAATCGACCAGCGCCAATCTGGGCGCCATGACGCTGTCGGAGATGGCCCGAGAGATCGAAACCAGTGCCCGCCTCGGTCGAACCGAGGATCCAGCCGTCAAGGTGCAAGCGATGATGGCCGAGTTCCAGCAGGTGATGGCCGAACTGGAGCGCTTTCGGGAAGCGTCATAGCCCGCGGGCTAGGCCTGCAGCATCGGCTCCAGGATGCTCAGCGCGCGCCGATAGACGCGCCGTTTGAAGTGCACCACGTTGCGCGCCGGATACCAGAAATCCACCCAGCGAAAGCCGTCGAACTCCGGCTCGTCGACTCGATCCAGGCGCAGCCGCTCTTCCGACGCGCGCAGCCGCAGTAGAAACCAGACTTGTTTCTGACCCAGGCAGACCGGCTTTTTCTCGGTTCTTAGGTAGCGGCGCGGCAGCCGGTAGCGCAGCCACCCGGGCGTCTCCCCGATCACCTCGACATCGTCCTCGCTCAAGCCCGTTTCCTCGCGGAGTTCGCGGAACATCGCCTCGCGCGGGGTTTCGTCGGTGCGCATCCCACCCTGCGGAAACTGCCAACCGTCGTGGCCAACTCGGCGGGCCCAGAAGACTTTGCCGTCCGCGCGGGCCAGCACGATGCCGACGTTGGGTCGATAGCCGTCCGGATCGATCATGGCCACAGATTTTTCCATGACCGCCCGCGCCCGGCAAGCTTGTGAGTGGTTTGGGACCGGAGTAGACTGCGGCCGTTCGGGGTCCAGGTGCCCGCGCGGAGCGGGTGAAACAGGGAAGCCGGTGTAAATCCGGCGCTGCCCCCGCAACGGTGATCGAGCGCGCCTCGTAAGCCCGGAGACCGGCCTGGATTTGAGCTACCTAAAGTGTTGCGGTGGGCGACACGTGGTGGGCACGACTGGCCGCCATTCCATCCCATTGCAACTCCTAATCAACGGGAGTTTCAGCCAATGAGTCTCATGATCGCTACCGCCACCGTGGCGGCCCTGGCCGCTTCTGCACCCGCAGCAGAACTGGTGGGTGAAATCGTCGAACAGCCCAAGATTACCGTGACCGCTTCGCGCGTCGAGCAGTCCCTCGATGAGAGCCTGGCCTCGGTCACGGTCCTGTCGCGGCAGGACATCGAGCTGTCGCAGGCGGAGGACCTGTTGGAACTGCTCGGCCGCCAAGCCGGAATCGACATCAGCCGGTCCGGTGGAGCCGGCTCCCAAACCAGCTTGTTTCTGCGCGGCGGAAATTCCAATCACGCGCTGGTGTTGGTCGACGGTGTGCGCGTGGCCTCGGTGCACACCGGTGCGTTCGCCTGGGAGAATCTGCCTCTGGCTCAGGTCGATCACGTCGAAATCGTGCGCGGCCCTCGAGCCGGCTACTACGGCTCCGACGCCATCGGTGGCGTGATCCACATCCACACCCGGCGGCGTGTTGAGCCGGGGCTGCGCCTGACCGCCGGCAGTTTCGGCACCCGCCGCCTGGAGGCCGGTAGCGCACTCGATTTGGGGCCGGTTCAGGCCTCGATCAGCGTGGATCATCAGGACGTCGGCGGCTTTTCCGCGCAGAATCCAGCGGGTTTTAGTTTTCATCCCGACGACGACGGCTTCGAGGAGTCCGGGGCGGTCATCGCGCTCAGTGGCGAGTTCGCCGGGCAGCGCTTCGCAGCCCGGCTGCGGGCACATCGCGCCGAGGTCGAATTCGACCAGGGATTGTCGGAGACCGACGGCGAGGGGTTCGCCCTTCGCCTCGGCGGCCCGTTGGGCGGGAACTGGCGCCATGTCGCCAACCTGGGCTGGGCCGGCGAAGAGCGCATCACCCCGGCATTCTTTTCGTCGTTCGACTCCGAACGGGCCGACCTGGACTGGCAGTTGAGCTACGCCGGGCGCCCGGGCCAGCTCGTTACCATGGGGCTGGCCTACATCGACGAATCGGGGATCAGTCGCGAAACCTTCGGTCCCAGCGAGGTCTATGGCGGTTCGCGTCACAATGCGGCGCTGTTCGGCGGCTGGCAGCTCGGTCTCGGAAGGCAGGATCTGGAAGTGTCTCTGCGCTACGACGACAACAGCGAATTCGGCTCCGAATGGACCGGTCACCTGGCCTGGGCACGAGCCCTGGGTCAGCGCGGCGGCGTCTTCGCCAGCTACGGCACCGCCTTCCGCGCCCCGACCTTGAGCGAACAACTGTCGCCGGGATTCGGCGGCCTGTTCGCCGGCAACCGCGAGTTGGAGCCGGAGCGGTCGCGTTCGGCCGAGATCGGCGTGCGCGCGCAATGGCGACGGCAGCGGCTCGGGGCGAGCGTGTACCGTACCCGGATCGAGGACTTGATCTCGTTCAGCGGGCCGGACTTCCGGGCGCTAAACGTTGCCCGCGCCCAGATCACCGGATTGGAGGCCGAATATCAGTGGCGCTCGCCGAACTGGCGCCTTTACGCCAGCCTGACGCTGCAGCGCACCGAGGACAAAGACAGCGGCCAAGCCCTGCTGCGCAGGCCCGATGAAAAGCTGTCACTGGCCGCCGATCGCCTGTTCGCCGGTGGTGCCCGGTTCGGGGCGGACGTGCTATTCAGCGGCGACCGCGAGGATTTCAGCGCTCGCCTGGACCGCTATCTGCTGCTCGGGCTGCGCGCCAGCTATCCGCTCAGCCGCCGCTGGCGCCTTCAGGCCCGGCTGAGCAACGTACTGGACGAGGACTACGAGTTGGCAGCCGGCTTCAACAGCGCCGGCCGGGCCGCTTACCTGTCGCTCGCTTATGGCGCAGACTGATCCGCCGAGGGCCGCTCCGCCCCCCGGTCTTTGAGCAACAATCCTCGAATAGCCGTGTCGCGAACCGTCCGGAGAGCGAGACGGCCGATCGTCAAACATTGTAAATGCAAGCCAGCGCAGCGGTTCGACCGCGCGACGCGGTCGCTAAAGCTGGTATTCTAGCGCCGGAGCAATAACATACCGGGACCAGCTTCCTGGATACGAATGCCGCGAAAGGGGTCACAATCATATTCCCGGTCCAGCCGGTCCGGTTCGCCGCTACCGAAGCGCTCGGCCGAGCTGCTGAAGGCATGCGAAACCGACCTGACCCGGCACCTGCTCACGTACCTCCGCCCGGCGTTCGAGGAGACCAACGACGAGCTTTTTGACGAAGCTCACAAGGCGGCCAGCACTCAGGACCAGAATCGCCTGTTCGAGGCGATGAACTCACTCAAGAGCAAGCGCACAGCGTTCTCCGAGGCGCTGACCAAAGAGATCGCCAATGGCTTCGAAGCTTTCGTCAGCGCCGAGCCGAGCGCCGACGGCGAACCCGAGGCATCCTCGTCCCCGGACGAACTGAGCCTCGTCGACGACCACGATCTGGTGGAGGACCTGGCGATCACCCAAGTCGTCAGCAAGGCCGAAATCCGCAACACGCAAGCGTTGTACGCGCTCAACCAGCGCCTGGCGGTGCTCAACCGCGGGCGGGCGGTCAAGAACCACACCAATCCCTGCGGTCCGTTCAAAATCGGCGCCGCGTTGCGTAGCGCGGCCGGCTGTCTGGAAGTGCGGGCCAGCGATAAGGTCAAGTTGTTCCACGCTTTTGATCGCCAACTTCAGCAGCAAATCGCCGAGGTTTACGACGAACTCAACAAGAGGCTGATTGCCGAGGGCATCCTGCCAAACCTCAAGTTGGATGTCCGCAAAAAATCCGCTCCGCCGACGGCGCCCAAGCCTTCGGCCGACGAGGGACCGGCGCCCGACGACGCTGAATCCGCTCCCTGGCCGACCGACACGCCCGCCGACTCACAGCCGCCCGCGAGCGGAGTCGGGCCCGCGGCTCACCAGCCGCCTCCCGGACCCGCGCCATCGTTCGGGACCGGTACCCCGGCCCCGGATCGGATTCCGCCGGCTCCGGAGCCTTCGCCGGATCTCGATTTCTTCGGGCGAGCCACCAGTCGCTCGATCGGCGCCACCGCGGGCAGCCGGGTCGATGCCGAACTGGTGCGCGACATCCGCAAGATGCTGCGCCAGGTCAGCCCACCGGCGCCGGTAGCGCGCGATGCCGTGATCGCCGAGACCAATCGCCTCCAGCGGGCACTTTCCGGTTTGCAGAGCCGGCTCTCGCAGCAGGCCGACGAACTCCCGGATCTGCTCAGCGCCGATGAAGTCAAGCGCCTGCTGTCGGACACGCTCGGTCGGGACCACGCCTCGGGAAGCAATCTGGCGCTGTCGGACGAGCATTCTCAGACCATCGACATCGTCGGGATGCTGTACGACCACATCAGAGAAGAAGAGCTGCTGCACGAGCCGGTGCAGAAGCTGCTGAAGCGTCTGCAGGTGCCGATGATTCGGGTCGCGCTGGAGGAAGAGGAATTCTTCGACGACACCGAACACCCGGCGCGGCGGCTGTTCAACACGATCGCCGACGCTGGCGAACTGTGGCTCGACGACCGCCCCGAAGGCTCGGCCACGTTCGACAAGATGCAGATCGCCGTCGATCGCATTCTGACCGAATACCAAGACGATCTGGATGTCTTCAAAGAGCTCCTGAGTGACCTCGACAAGCATATCGGTACCCTGAGCCGCAAGGCCAAGGTCACCGAAAGGCGAGCGGTCGAGAAGCTGCGCGGGCAGGAAAAGCTGGAGCTGGCCCGCGACCGTGCCCGCACCGAGATGGAGCGCTTGATCGAGAAATACGAGCCGCCCCGCTTCGTCGAGTCGGTGCTGGAGCATCCGTGGACCGATTTCCTGGCGCTGACCTCGCTGCGCTATGGAATCGAGGATGAGCATTGGACGGAAGCGCTGGCCGTGGCCAAGACGCTGATCTTCTCGGTCCGCAGGGGTCTGACCGACGAGGTCAAAGCCAAGCTGCGCCAGCGGATTCCGTGGCTCAGAGACAAACTCAGCGAGGGCCTGAGCCAGGTTGGTTATTTCGAGCAAGATATCGACATCGTCCTTGGAAATCTGGAAACCTGCCATCGCTGGTCGTTGGCGGAGACCGGCGAAGCCCGGATCAGGACCGAACAAGCGAAGGCGGAAGTCGCGGCCGCGGCGCCGACCGGGTCCAAGGCTGAGAAGGTGGGGCCGGAGGAGGCCGCGCGCGACGAGACCGAGCCGGCCGCGGATGAGCGGGAGGACGCCGAGCGGGCGGCGGGCGAGCGTCCCGCGGCGACCACGATCGAACCTCCACCTCCATCCACGGCGCCGGCGGCCGAAGATGCCCCAGCGGCGCGCGACAAGGAACCGGCGGAGCCGGAGCCCACGCCGACGGTCAGCGCCAAAACGGACGCCGAATGGGAGCAGATCGATCTAAAGCAAATAGCGCTCAAGGAGCTGGAGGACAAGGAGCGGGCGACTGCGCGGCGCGAGGCCGAGCCGGCGGAAACGGGGGCTCAGGCGATTGCGGAACCCGAGGTCCTGAACAAACCGATCCCGAAGAGCGCGGCGCACAAGGCGACTCATGCGAAGTCCCTGAGGGACCGAAAGGCCGCGCTGCCGAAGCTCGACTCGGCGCAAAAAGCCATGCTCGCCAAGATCCGCCTGCTCGCTTTTGGAACCTGGTTCGAGCTGAACCTCGAGGGGCAGGACGTGCCGTGGGTCAAGCGTAAGCTGTCCTGGTACAGCCCGCTGACCGGTCGCTGCTTGTTCGTCAACAACCGCGGCGCCATGGCCGAGGAGATGAACATGCACGAGCTGGCCATCGCAATGGCCGGCGGCCGCGCGCGAATCTACGAGCCGCAGAGCAAGCCGCTGATCGACCGTGCCTTCCAGTCGATTTTCAAGCGTCTCCGGGGACTGGTCGATCGGGTGGCGCCGGCCTGATGCACAGGCGCCTCGCCATCGTTGCCGTTCGCCCCGCTGCGTCCCCAGACCAGCGGTGCTCGGCGGTAGATCGGCGGTGCCGCCGAACGCTCGACCGGTCGCCACATCGGAGTAGAATTGGCAACGGGGAGATCGGTTGAAGTTTTTTAGGGCCAAACAGGACGCCATGGAACAGGAGATCATTACCGAACAGCGCCGTCTGGACCGCAAGACGCTGCGGCCACCGGTCCACGTGTATGACTCGATGAGCGGTGAGCGCCTCGGTCAGATCGGTAACATCACCAGCCAGGGTCTGATGATCATCAGCCCTGATCCAATCGGTGAGGACCTCCTGTTCCAACTGAACTTCACCCTTCCATCGGAAGGAGAGTCGGCCCATCAGTTCACCGTCGGCGCGCACTGCCTGTGGTGCTCAGAGGCCGAATCCACGGGCACCCACTGGGCCGGTTTTGAAATCATGGACATCACCGACCAGGATGCCCGACTGCTGGAACACGCGGTGGAGGATCTCTAGCTTCGCCCCGCGGTTGATTTACTGAGTCAATTCACTAGACCCGCTGGATTTTTCGACATTGGCAGATCGTTCAAACGACGCTGAACTGTACCGGCGCCATCTGGACCGGGTTCGGCGTCACGCGGAGGCCGCGCTCGAAATCGCGGGCCTGGACGCGATCGCGATCAGCGCCGGCCGGCCTCGGGTGCGCTTTCTCGACGACCGGCAGTATCCCTTCATCCCCAACCCCCAGTTTCAATGGTGGGTGCCGCTGGGAGAGCATCCGGACTGCTGGGTCTATTTCGAACCCGGCACGCGCCCGCGCCTGATCTTCGTCCAGCCTGACGATTACTGGCACCTGCCGCCGGCGGACCCCGAGGGCTTCTGGTGCGATTCGTTCGACATTCGGGTCGTCAGCGAGGCCGATGCGGCGCGTACCGAGCTGCCCGAACGGCTGGCCGGGGTCGGTGCGATCGGCGAGGCCGACCTGCTGCCGGACTGGGGCTTCGGTGCGGTCAATCCCCCGCCTCTGCTCGACTATCTCCACTGGCAGCGCGCGCGCAAGACCGACTACGAGCTGGGCTGTCTGAGGCAAGCCAGCGACCGGGCCGTGCGCGGGCACCTGGCCGCGGCGCAACGGTTTCGCGAAGGCCGCTCGGAATACGACATCCACGGCGCCTACCTGGCCGCCGCCGGCGCGACCGACGAGGAGCAGCCGTACCACAACATCGTCGCCCTGAACGAGCATGCCGCGGTGCTCCACTACCAGCACCGCGATCGCTCCGCGCCGCCGTCGGCTCGTTCGTTTCTGATCGACGCCGGCGCCGCCCGCGACGGCTACGCGGCCGACATCACCCGCAGCTACGCGGCCGAGGCGGGCGAGTTTCAGGACCTCATCGACGCGCTCGATGCGCGCCAGCAAGAACTGGTCGGCGAGGTTCGGAACGGGGTTGATTTCCGGGATCTGCACTTGCTCGCGCACCGCGGCGTGGCCGAAGTCTTGGCGGCGCTGAAGGTCGTCAGCCTGGCGCCGGACGCGATCGTCGAGACCGGCATCAGCCGGGCCTTCTTTCCCCACGGCCTCGGCCATTTTCTCGGGCTGCAGGTCCACGACGTCGGCGGCCACCAGGCGGCGCCGGACGGGGGCACCCTGCCGCCGCCCGCGGACCATCCGTTTCTGCGCCTGACCCGCACGCTGGAGCCGGGCCACGTGGTCACGATCGAGCCGGGTCTTTACTTCATCGATCCGCTGCTGGCCGAGCTGCGCAGCGGTCCGCACGGCGAGCACGTCGACTGGCGGGCGGTGGAGCGCCTGCGACCCTACGGCGGCGTGCGGATCGAAGACGACGTCGCGGTCACCGACGCCGAGCCCGAGAACCTGACGCGCAACGCCTTCGCCGCTGCCGGATAAGACTGACCGACCGCGGGGCGCCGTCAACCAACGGACCTCCCGCGCGCGAGCCGATCGATCGAGAAGGCGCTTGCAATCATCAGCCCGAGAACGAACAGCAGTACCCAAGCCGAGGGCCACACGCCCACCAGCAGGAAACCGGCGGCCGCGGCCAGGCCGGCGGTCACGGCATACGGCAGTTGAGTGCGCACGTGGGCGACGTGCTCGCAGCCGGCGCCCATCGAGGAGAGGATGGTGGTATCCGAAATGGGCGATGCGTGATCGCCGAACACACCGCCGCTCAAGACCGCGGCAACCACCACCGGAACGGGTATCCCGGTCTGGATTGCGAGCGGCAGCGCGATGGGCATCATGATCGCATAGCAGCCCCAGGCGGAGCCGGTCGCAAACGAAATCACCGCGCCAGCCACGAACACGAGCACCGGCACGAGAACCGGCGTAATCGTGCGCTCGACCAAGCCGGCAACGTAGTCGCCGGTCCCGAGCGCGTCGCAGGCCGCGCCGAGAGACCAGGCCAACAACAGGATCGCCAGCACATCGCGCATCCCGAGGGCGCCCCGGGCCCAGTTCTCGAGGACCTCGCGCAGAGCCATCGCGCGCCGGGCCAGCAGCAGCCCACCGAGCACCAACGCGCCGGCGCCGAAACCACAGGTCACCGCGGGTACGCTGCGGCCCGCCGCAAGCGCTTCGAGCGGACCCGCGTTCGGGAAACCGCCGGTGAGCAGGAGCACCGCCAGAATGACCAAGGCCACGGTCGCCAGCGCCGCGGTGCCGCTCGCGCCCGATCCAGGCTTGACGCCGACGACCGGCGACGCGGGGCTGGAGAGGTCCCGCGCCTCGTCCGGCCGCAATCGCGGGCCGCTTGCCTTCATGCGCTCCGCCTCCACGCCGCGCATCGGCCCGTATTCGATTCCAGTCAGCCCAATCAGGGGCACCAGGAACAGACTGGCGACGGCATAGAACTGGAACGGGATGGAGTGCACGTAGGCCGTCATTGGCGTGCCGGAAAGGGACAAATCTGAATACTCGCGGGCCAGCAGACTCACGACGTAGGCCGCACATGAAGTGATCGGTATCAGGATGCAGACCGGCGAGGCGGTCGAGTCGATCAGATAGGCGAGTTTTTCCCGCGACAGTTTGAGTCGGTCGAACAGAGGAGCGAACAGCGGCCCCAGGATCAGCGGATTGGCCGAGTCGCTGAAGAACACTGCAATGCCCGATCCCCAAACCGCGCCCTGGGCCCGCGCCCGGTCCGTGACCAGCCGGTACAGGGTGGCGGCGAAAGCCGCCGCGCCGCCCGAACTGACGATGAGCTGGACAAAGCCCCCGATGCAAAGCATCAGGACCAGCACGGAAACGTTCCACGGATCGGTGACCTGGACCCAGACAAAATCCGCGACCAGCACTCGCAGCCCGGCAATAGGATTCCAGTCACTGAGCATGGTCACGCCCAGCCAGAGCCCGACGAACAGCGAAAGGATCACGCGGCGGCTCCACACCGCCAGCACGATGGCGGCCAGCGGCGGCAGCAGCGAGGTCCAACCCACCGTATCCGCCATGTTGATCAGCGGCAGAATCGCGCAGACGTGAGCGGGTGCACGAAAGGCGACCGGCCGGCCGCCGGCCCTGAGACCGGCGGCGTCTGGGTCATCCCGTGATCGCGCTGAGGGCCGACTCGGCGGCCGCGATCAACAACGCGCCCTGCT
>JBFGYD010000040.1:0-9817 GCA_041587615.1 Lysobacterales bacterium | reverse complement strand
CGAGCGCCACGCCGAGGCGGTCGAGATCGCGCGCGCCGCCTCCGCCCGGGTGGTGCCGGGGGATCCGGCCGCCGAGGGGACCACGATGGGCCCGGTCGTCAGCCAAACCCAGTACGACAAAATCCAAGCGCTGATCCAAAAGGGCATCGACGAAGGCGCCGAGCTGGTGACCGGGGGGACCGGCAAGCCGGAGGGGCTTGACCGAGGCTATTACGTCAAGCCCACGGTGTTCGCCAACGTTTCCAACGACATGACGATCGCGCGCGAAGAGATCTTCGGTCCGGTGGTCGCGATCATCCCGTATCTGGACGAGGAAGAGGCGATCCGAATCGCCAACGACTCCCCCTACGGACTGTCGGCCTACGTTTCGTCGGGAGACCTCGAGCACGCGCGCGCCGTGGCCGCCAGGCTGCGCGCCGGCATGGTGCATTTGAACGGCGCCAACACCGACTTTGCGGCCCCGTTCGGCGGTTACAAACAGTCCGGCAACGGGCGCGAGTGGGGTGCCCACGGGGTCGAGGAATTCCTGGAGACCAAGGCGGTCATGGGCTATGCCGCCTGATTTGATCTTCGGCCGGCAAACGGTTATAAAGTCGGCGGCATGAAGAGGGCCCGCCGCGCCAATGGCGCGACGGGAGCAAGAGGCAAGAGGGGGGCGCTCGCTCCGGCACAATCCGCTTGACCGATGGTCGGGCGCACCGTGCCAACCCATCCTGCAAGAAATCGCCGGCACCTTCCCGGCGTGCGCCGGTCGGTCTGTCGGCCGGGCGTTTCTGTAACTCAAGGGAGAGGACTAGATGCAAGTTAAGATTCCGAAGTGCCTACTCGCCCTGGCCGGCGCGCTGCTGATTGCGCCGCAGCTATGGGCCACCACCATGATCCAGATGGACTTGGCGGATCTCACCGACCGCGCCGATCGAATTTTCCGCGGCACCGTCGTGGACGTCGAGCAAGGCTCGATCGAAGTCGGCGGCGGTGCGCTGCCCGCGGTCACTTACAAGCTCAGGGTCGAGGACCTGCTGAAGGGCCAGGCCGACTTGGTCAAGGGCGACAGTGCTCTGATTGAAATCCGCATGGTCGGTTCGATCAAGGGCGCTCGTCGGGTGGGCGACGCCCAGCACTTCTCGCCGCTGTACGACGTGCCGCGGCTCGAGATGGGGAGCGATTACGTGCTTTTCGTCACGCCCAAGAGTGCCGTTGGCCTGTCGACGACCGTTGGGCTCGGACAGGGCGCGTTCAGCGTCTTCTCGCTCAATCGTGAAGACGTCGCGGTCAATGCGTTTAACAACGCGGGGCTCGGTCTCGGCACCGGCGGCCCGGTGGGCTACTCGGAGCTGGCGGCCAAGGTCTCGGCTCTGCTGGGTCAATAGGGGGTGACCACAATGAAATCCAACAAAACATCAGTCGTCTCCGCAGTCGCGCTCGCGCTCGGGATCTCGCTGCTTCCGGCGGTGCCGGTCCAGGCCGCGGATTCACTTTTTGTCTGCAACCCCGGTCAGCCGTATCTGTGGCCGGCCGGAGGCGCCAACATCCCGTTCAATCCTGATCAGGGTGACCTCGGCCCGGTTCCCGCGGCCGCCGCCGTGGCTCTGACCCAGCAGTCGTTCGACAACTGGACCAACACCGGCGCCACTTCGGCCACCTACGCGAACGGCGGCGTGCTGCCCGTGGATGTGGACATCACCAACTTCAACCCGTTCCTCAACCCGGTTGCACCGGACGGCCTCAGCGCCATCGTGTTCGACGACACCGGCGAGATCTTCGATCTGCTGTTTGGCGCCGGCTCGGGCATTTTGGGCTTCGCCAGTCCGGAATGGGTCAACACGGTGACCTGCGACGTTCTGGAGGGCGTTTCCTTCCTCAATGGACCGGCGTTCAGCGACCTGACCGCGGCCGAGGACGTGATGACCCACGAGTTCGGTCATTATTCGAACCTGGGACATGTCGAGCTCAACGGCCAGTTGTTCCCGTTCTTCGAGGGCGGCGACGACAGCGGGCCGTCGCCGGACGATCCGTTTCCGTTCCCGGGCGCCTTTGGCACCGAAGCGATCGAGAGCATGTACCCGTTCTATTTCGGTCCCGGCTCAGGCACCCTGTCGCCGCACGCGGATGATATCGCGTCGATCTCCACGCTGTATCCGAACGCAGCCTACGTCGCTACCCGCGGTTCGATCAGCGGCGCGATCTTCGCACCCGACGGGACCACTCGCTTGAGCGGGGTCAACGTCATCGCGCGCAACGTCGCCAATCCGATGATCGATGCCGTATCCACCTTCTCCGGTGCGTATACCGACGGCACCGGCCAGGGCGATCCAAACGTGGGCGTGTTTACGCTGAGCAACCTGACCCCGGGCGCGCAGTACGTGCTGTTCGTCGATGAGGTCACCGCGAACCCGGGGCGCTTCAGCAACCCGGTTCTGTCGCCGCTGCCGGGTCCGGAGGAATACTGGAACGGCGCCAACGAGTCGAGCGACCCGGATATCGACGATCCGCTCGCCTCCGAGACCATCGTTCCGGTCGCCGGCGGCTCGACCAATGCCGACATCATCTTCAACAGTGCCGGACCGGGTGTCATCCCGCTGGTCGACGACGATTTCGCCGAGATCTTCATCGGCTTCCCGTACGAGATCTGCGGGCAAACCTTTAATTCGGTGTTTGTTAACGCCAACGGCAACCTGACCTTCGGCTCCGGGGATTTCGACTTCACCGAGAGCACCGGCGAGTTCCTGAGCGATCAGCCGCGGATTGCCGGGTTGTGGGACGACCTGAGGCCCGCCTCCGGCGGCACCGTGTCGTTCAGTCAGACACCGAACAGCCTCAGCGTGAAGTTCGAAGACGTGCCCGAGTGGTTCTCGAGCGGCGCCAACACCTTCGAGATCACGCTGAAGCGCTCCTCGGACCACGTCGATATCGAGTATGGCGACATCTCGGCGTCTGACGGCCTGGCCGGCGTGAGCTGCGGCGGTGCGATCACCTCCGGCTTCGAGGCCAGCGAGGACCTGAGCGCGGGAGGCAGCAGCCGCCTGAACCTGCACAACCAGCCGGCGCGCTACGAGGTCTTCGGCTTCAGCAACCCGGGCGACCTGGCCAATAGCACGGTGCGGTTCAACGGCACCACCACCTACAACGACAACTGGGCCGAGAAGAACGATTCGATCGACGTGGTCCGTTTCACCGAGATCGAGCCCACCGGCGCTGACGTGGACCACTACAGCTTCCAGGCCACGGCGGGCAAAACGCTGCTGATCGAAGTGCTGACCGGCCAGCTCGACTCACTGATCGGCCTGTTCGATCCGGCGGGCAATCTGATTGCCGTGGACGACGACGGCGGCGCTGGCCTGCTGTCCAAGCTGCAGGTCCCGATTTCCGCTGGTGGGGAGTACACCCTGGCGGTGACCACGTTCCCCGACTTCGACTTTGACGGTGACGGGGGCAGCGGCGGCCGCTACGTGTTCGAGGCATCGCTGGTTGACGGCATCCTGCTCGATCTCGGCGATGACGACTTCGAGCAGGTGCCGCTGGGCTTCAACTTCCCGTTCCAGGGATCGAGCTACAGCAGCGTGTTCGTCAACTCCAACGGCAGCCTGACGTTCGGCAGCGGAGACACCGACTTCACCGAGTCCGTGAGTGAGTTCCTGAACGACCAGCCGCGCATCGCGGCGCTGTGGGACGACCTCTCTCCGAACAACGGCGGCGAGGTGAGCGTCGAGTTTGACGCCGGGTCGACGACGGTGAATTTCGTCAACGTGCCCGAGTTCTTCAGCACCGGGTCCAATTCGTTCTCGGTGACCCTGGACTCAAACGGCGATTACAGCATCGATTACGGCGCTGTGTCGGCCGGCGACGGCATCGTCGGAACGACTCCGGGCGGCGGCGCCGCCAATCCGGGAGAGACGGATCTCTCGGCAGGCGGACCGTACACCAAGGCCGGCACCACCTATGAGCAGTTCACGGGCGATTTCGACCTGGACTCGACCACGGTGGAGTTCAATCAGTAAAGTAGGCTGCTAGCCTGCATATATCCGGCGGTGGGCTTCGGCCCACCGCCTTTTTTTTGGGTAGTCACTGACATTGAGCGGATCATCGAGCTGGCGGCGGTTGCTGTGGCCCTGGATGTGGCTTGCGGTAGCGTACGTGCCGGCTGGCTACCCCCAGAGTGGCGCCGATCCACTGGTCCAGGCCGAGGCCTTGATCGCCGGCGGTCGCCATGCGGCGGCGGCGAATCTCCTGCAACGGGTCCAGACGACCAACCCCAGCGCTCGCGGCGCGTATCTGCTGGGGTTCGCCCTGATCCAACTGTACCGGTTCGAGCAGGCGGAAAGTCAGCTCAGGCACGCACTGGAATCTAGTCCGAACGAGCCGGACTGGCGCCACGCGCTGGCCCGGACGCTGCTTGAACAGGGCAAGAACCAGGCCGCGCTGGATGAACTGAAGCGCGCGCTCGACCTGGCCGACAAGCCGGAATTCCACTATGCAAAAGCCATGTGCGCCCTCAACCTGGGCCGTCTGGACGTGGCTGAAAAGGCGCTCGAGGCGTCTTTGGGTCTTTCTCCCAACCAGCCCGAGGCGCTCTACAAGCTGGGCAAGATCCAGATCGACCGGGGCGACTACCAGGGAGGCATCGAACGGTTGCGGCAAGCGGTCGAGCGAAACCCCGATCATGTGGAAGCACGCTTCCTGCTAGGACTGGCCTGGCGCCATCGCGGCAATCTCGAGGCCGCGGCGAGCGCCTTCCAGGCGGTGCTGGAGAGGCTGCCGGGCCATGTCGGCGCGTTGTTCAATCTGACCTCAGTGCGGGCACGACAGGGCCGGGACGAAGAGGCCGAGACTTTGCGGGAACGTTTCGAGACCGCGACCGCGCTGCAGGACCAGATCGACTTTCTCAGAGCGGGGATTAGAAAGGAACCCGGGAACGCCGTGGCTCGGCTGCGATTGGCCGAGTTGTTGCTGGATACCGGGCGCGGCCAGGAGGCGCTCGAGGCGCTGCTGGCGGCCCGCCAACTGTCACCGACCAACCCCGCCATCTACCACCTGCTGGCGCGCGTCTTCGCCCTGCGCGGAAACGAGGCGCGCGCGCGCCAGGCCTCCCAGATCGCCCAGGAGTTGGAGGGCCGGCCGTGAACGGCGGCCGGCGTTCGGCAACAGCTTTCTGGGTGCTGGCCGCGACGCTGTCGACCGGCTGCGAGCGCGAGGTTCCTGGATCGGGCCCCGCAGCGACGCCGGCGCGCCAGCCGCCAGCGGGGACCTATTTCATCGATGTGAGCGTCCACGCCGGTTTCGATTTCAAACATGCCCACGGCGGTAGTGGAAAAAAATACCTGCCGGAAATCATGGGAGCGGGAGGCTCCGCGCTGGATTATGACGGCGACGGCTGGATTGATGTGTATCTGGTCCAATCCGGCTCGCTGCCCGGCGCGGGCGGTGGCCAGGCGTTGTCCAACCGGCTTTACCGCAACCGCGGCGACGGAACGTTCGAAGACGTGACCGAGGCCGCCGGCGTCGGCGATACCGGCTACGGCATGGGCTCGGTGGCGGCCGATTACGACAACGACGGCGATCCGGACCTGTACGTGGTCAACTTCGGTCCCAACGCGCTGTATCGCAACGACGGGGACGGCAGTTTCACCGACGTCACCGCGCTCGCCGGGGTGGGCGATCGGGCCTGGGGTAGCAGCGCGTCGTTTTTCGATGCCGATCAAGACGGACACCTTGATCTGTACGTGGTCAACTACCTCGAGTTCAGCGTCGAATCCCACGTCGACTGCGGCACCCCGTCGAAAGGCATCCTCAGTTACTGTTCCCCTGACGTCTATCCGGCGGCCGCGGACGTGTTTTATCGGTCACGCGGCGACGGCACCTTTGCCGATCGAACCAACGAGGCCGGACTGACCGCGGCTAACGGCAAGGGCCTGGGCGCGGTGGCCGCCGACCTGACCGGCGACGGCTGGCCGGATCTGTACGTGGCCAACGATTCGACCCCGAATTTTCTGTACGTCAACTTAAGTTCAGGGAGCTTCCGGGAGCGGGGCGTGGCCCTCGGGGTCAGCCACAACGAGGACGGCATGACGGAGGCCGGCATGGGCACCGATGTCGGGGATGTGAATGGCGACGGCCACCCGGACATTTTCGTGACCAATCTCAGCAACGAGACCAACGCGCTCTACCTCGGCGGCAGCGGCTTCTTCACCTACGCCACCCGTCGCTCGGGCCTGTACGCGCCGTCGTATCTGCCGGTCGGCTTCGGCACCGACTTGCTGGACGCCGACAACGACGCTGACCTGGATCTGGTCGTCGCCAATGGCCACGTGATCGACAACATCTCGCTGATCGACGACGCCCAGAGTTTTGCCCAGCCGGGCCAACTTTTTCTGAACGACGGCAGCGGCGTCCTGAGCCTGGTCAGTCCCGAGCTGGCCGGAGACATTGCCGCACCCAAGGTGGGACGCGGAACCATTACGCTCGATTTCGACAACGACGGGCGGCTGGACCTGGTGATCACCGAGAATAACGGTCCCGCGCGCCTGTACCGAAACGTCGCCACGGCCGGCAACTGGATCGGCTTCGAACTCGAAACTAAAGGAGCGAATCGCGACGCGATCGGCGCGCGCATCACCGTGGCGGCCTCGGGCCGAAGCTTGAGCGAAGAGAAGAAGGCCGGATCCAGCTATCAGACCAGCGGCGATCCGAGGGTCCATTTCGGCCTGGGCGCGGCGACTTCCGCAATGGTCACCGTGCGCTGGCCGAACGGAGACGAAGTCTCTTACGGAGAACTTTCCGCCGGCCGCTACCATCGGTTGGAGCGATAAGCGCTACTGCGCCTGCCGGTACGGTTTGCTCTGGCGATACAGGGCGGCCCGCCGCTTGATCGCGGCGGCCAGCTCCAGGCTGGGATCGGGCACCCGCGCCAGCGCGGCCTCGGCGGCGCGCGCGGCTTCGTCGAAGCGTTCGTTCTCAGCCAGCGCCGCGGCCAGCAGGTCGCCCCGCTCCGGGTTGGTCGGGGCCGCCTCAAACAGTCTCCGCGCCAGCGCCAGCGCCTCGGCGCCGTCCCTCAAGGCGGGATCGGGCGCGGTCGCCAATTCCCAGGCGAGCAGCGACAGAAAACGCGAGCTGCGTGGCGCGCGGCGCGCGCCCTCGCGCAGCAGCGCGACGGCCTCGGCGTGGCGGCCCTGTCCCACGCGGGCCACGCTCAGGTTGTAGCGCGCCGCGAGGTTGCTCGGATCAATTGCCAGCGCCGCGCTCCAGGCATCGACCGCGGCGTCGATTCGACCCTGCCCGGCGAGCGCGCTGCCGAGATTGGTGTGGGCGTCGGCGGACGCCGGATTGAGGCGCAGCGCTTCGCGGTAATGCTCGACGGCGCGCTTGAGATCGCCCTGACGTTCGCGCACGAGGCCGAGGTTTTGGTGGGCCTGGTAGAACGTCGGGTCGAGGTCGACGGCCCGGCGGAGATACGCCTCGCCCCCGGCCAGGTCGCCTGCCTCGGCCAACGTCAGGCCCAGGTTGTTCAGCAGGTCGACGTCCTCCGGCGCGATCTCGAGTCCCTGTCTGAACTGGGCGATCGCTTCCTTGGTCCTGCCCTGGCGCGCCAGCGCGCCGCCCAGATTGGCATGGTCGCGCGGATGACCGGAGCGGATTGCAAGCACCCGGCGGAACTCGCGCTCGGCGGCCGCGAAATCACCCTGCCTGGCCAGCGCCGAGCCGCGACGGGCATGTGCGGTGGAGCTGACCGCGAGTGCCTCCATGGCCGCGATCACCGGATCGTCGGGCCGGGTGGTCGTGGCGGAAGCGCGCGCCAGTCGCTCCTCCTGCTCGGCGGCTTCGGTGTCGCCGGCGCGGGCGTAGACTTGGGCCAGCAGCGCGCGCACCTCGCCGTGCCGTGGGGCGGCTTCGAGGGCCGCCTCCAGCAGCGCTCGCGCCGTTTCGAGATCGTCCGCCAGCAGCGCGATCCGCGCGAGACCATAGCGCGCATGGCTGTCCGCGGGATGCATCTCGAGCGCGCGACGGTATTGCGTTTCGGCCGGGGCGGTTTGGCCGAGCTTAAGCAGCAGGTCGCCGAAATTGACGTAGAAGGCCGGATTGCTCGGCTCCAGCGCGGCTGCCGCCTCGAAATACGGCCTCGCCGCGGCGAGGTCCAGCTTACCTTGGGCCAGCGCGGCCAGGTAAGGCCAGCGATAATCCGCCGGATCGAGCATACTCGCCCGCGAGTAACAGCCGACGGCCTGAGCATGAAAGTCGTGGGCGTGCAGCACCTGGCCGAGCTCGGCCCAGGCGCGCGCGGAATCGGGGTCGTCCCGGACCGCGTTGCGAGCTTGCTCGATGCGCGCGGTCACCTGGGATTCGCTGGCGCCGAGGTCGATCGCCGGGAGCGCGGCGTCGTCGCCGGACGTCGGGAACCCGGACACGAGCCAATAGGAAACGCCGCCGACCGCGGTCAACGCCACGGCGCCGAAGACCGCGTAACGGACCCGCGACCGGTGCCGGCTCATCGGCGCGGCTTCGGCGGGTCCGCGGGACGGCCCTCGCCCCGCACCAGCGTGAGCGCTTGCCCGGCCGCCGCCGCTGGGAAGGCTTCGTGGGCCCCGTCGGGCCAGCGCACGACGATTCGTTCGGCCCGAGTAGCGGCGCCGAGACCGAAATGGGTCGTGGCGTCCGTTCCGGCGAGGTAGCTGTAAGAGTGGGAGACCGGTCTGACCATCCAGTTTTCGCCCGCGTTGACGTAAACGCGCGATCCTATCGCATCCCGCCGATGGAGCCCATCGAGCGCGCGCACCGCCAGCCAGTTGCCAGAGCCGGCGGCGTCATTGCGGTAAAGCCGAGCGGGGCCGTTCGAATTGGTGATCAGCACGTCGAGGTCGCCGTCTGAGTCGATGTCGCCGAACATCAGGCTGCGGCTCACCTCGCGCGACGAGCAGAAGCCGGACGCCAACGGGCAACCGTCGGCGTAGCGGCCGCCGCCGGAGTTCAGCGCCAGCGCGTTGGGTTCGGCGTATGCGGCCAGCAGGTTGTCTTTCGGGGCTGCCGCGCCGGGCGGGCGGCGGACCCGCCCATTGACCGTGATCAGGTCCAGGTCGCCGTCGTTTTCCAGGTCGAAAAAACCGGTCCCAAAACCGGTCCACGGCAGACTGTCGGGACCCAAACCGGCGATCGCGGTGGTGTCGGAATACGAGGCGCCGCCCGCGGCGGTGTATAGCGTGTTGGTTTCACGGTCCAGATGGGTCAGGTAGAGGTCGAGATCCAGGTCGCCGTCGGCGTCGCCCACGGCAATCCCCATGCTCGCTTCGGGTTTACCGAAGCCGTTGACCGCGACTCCAAGCGCATAGGCGCGGTCCTCGAAGCGGCCGTCGCCGGTGTTGACCCAGAGCTGGTTGGCGACCCCGTCGTTGGCGACGAACACGTCCTGCCAGCCGTCGCCGTTGAAATCGTCGGTCACTACGCCCAGGCCCTTGCCCGCCGTGCTGTGGGTGCCGGCCCGGAGACCCACGTCGGTGAACGTACCATCGGCGTTGTTGCGATACAGCAGGTCCGCGGCGCCCGGGTAGGCCTGCGGGCCGCAATACTCGGCCCGGCCGGATTGATCGCGGCAGGTCTTGGCCGGATCGTATTCCAGGTAATTGGCGATGTAGAGATCGAGATGGCCGTCTGAGTCGTAATCGAAGAACGCGGCCGAAGTCGACCACCCGTCATCGTTGATGCCGGCCGCCGCGCTCGAGTTGCTGAACGTGCCGTCGCCGTTGTTACGGTACAGCGAGTTGGGGCCGTAGTTGGTGACCAGCAGATCCAGATCGCCATCGCTGTCGTAGTCGCCGAGCGCCGCGCCCAT
>JBFGYD010000039.1:0-9959 GCA_041587615.1 Lysobacterales bacterium | reverse complement strand
TTCACCCCGGTCGGCGTCGACAACACCGAGCTGGTGCCGTGCCTGCCCCCGACCGGGCGCGGCGAGGACTATGCGTTTGCGAGCTGGATGCGCTATCTGTACCCGCGCTCTCTGAACGTTCACTTACCCGCGATGCTGCGACACGAGCGCCCCTCCGGGCCGACCGAAAGCCCCCACGCGCACGCCTATCAGCCCTGGTTCTCGCGCTTCGCCGGCGAGTACGCGCTGTCCCATCTGGACGCCTGCCAGGCGGCCGACGCGGCCCGGCGGGTCGATACGCTGATTGCGCTGTACCGCGATCTCGCGGCGGCGGCGCCGGCGACCCGGATCCGCGTGCTGCGCGAATTCCTGGCCTACATGCGGGCTCAGATCGTGCAGCAACTGCAGCAGGCGCTCGCCAGCCTGGAAAACCCGCCGGAATTCTGGCTGGCCGACGCCCGCGAGTGGATCAACGAAAACGGCAGGGCGCTGACCGAACGACGGCCGCCGCGGCTACGCGACTGGGCCGAGGATCTCGATGAGGCCGCCTGCGGGAACGCGCTGGCCGCCGACCTCGAGCGCTGCGCCGCGGCGCTGGAAGCCTGGCCGCGGCTTTGGCGGCTGTGCCGGGATCGTTTCGACGAACTGGTTGCGCTGTAGTGTTTCGTGCCGGGCGCGGGAAGCCTTTGATCCGGGGTCGCGCCGTATGACGAATTGCGCCGGTTGATGGCGAACCCACCGCCACAGCCCGATATCCTGGCCGTCATCGTCAATTACAACGCCGGCCGGTGGCTCAACGATTGCGTCGCCGCGCTGCTGCAAAGCAGTCTCGCGGTGCGCATTCGAGTGGCGGACAACGCGTCCGAGGACTCGAGCCTCGACGCGCTGCTCGAGTTGGAAGCCGGCGGGCGCATCGTCATCGAGCGCAACTCGAGCAATCTCGGATTCGGCGTTGCCTGCAACCGCGCCCTGACGGCCGCCTCCGAGCGGTTTTTCCTGCTGCTCAATCCCGACTGCCTGGTCGAGGCGGACACCGTCGCCCGGCTGACCGAAGCGCTCGATGCCGATCCCGCGGCCGGACTGGCCGGCGCGCTGATCGTCGATGCCGACGGTCGCGAGCAGCGGGCGTCGCGGCGGCGCGCGCCGACCCTGAAGCGCACTCTGTGCACGTTCCTGGGCCTGGAGCGGCTGGGCCTCGAAGGGGTCAACGTGCGCGCCCCGCTGCCGGTCGGGCCGTGCGAGGTCGAAGCGGTCTCCGGCGCGCTGCTGCTGGTCCGCGCGGACTGTTTTCGCGCCGTCGGTGGATTCGACGAGTCTTTTTTCCTGCACTGCGAGGACCTGGATTTGTTTGCCCGCGCGCGCCGCGCCGGTTGGAAGGTTCTGTTTGTGCCGAGCGCGCGCGCGCGCCACGCCAAGGGAGTCAGCCAGCGGGGCCGGCGGCTCAGCGCCGAGCGTCACAAACACGCGGGCATGGTGCGCTATTTCCGCCGCCATCTGGCTCCGTCCGCCGCGCCGCCGGTACGCTGGCTGTGGCCGGCCTTGGTCTGGACCCGCTTCGCGCTGCTGACCCCGCTGTTGTGGTGGCGCCAATGGCGGGAGTCGCGATGAGCGATGCCGAGCGGGCCAGGGTCGTGGTCGCCGGCGCCGGCAACCAGATCGGTTCCTATCTGGTGCCGGAGCTGCTGGCCCGAGGCTGCTCGGTAATCGCTATCGCTCGGCGCGGCCGCCCGCCCTGGATCGAGCCCGATCCTCGGCTGGACTGGCGACCGCTCGATTTGGCTCAGCCGCTGGCACAGATCGAGGACGCGACGGCGCTGGTCTTCGTCGCGCCGCTGGGTCTGTTCGGCGGTCTTTGGCGGGGTCTTTCGGGGGTGCCCCGGGTGGTCGCATTCAGCTCCACGAGCCGCCTGACCAAGGCCGATTCGCCGGACCCGGTCGAGCGCGCCGTGGTGGGCGAACTGGCGCTCGGCGAGCGGACGGTGCAGGAACTTGCGCAAGCGGCCGGTGCCGCCGCCGCCGTGCTCCGGCCGACCCTGATTTATGGTGCGGGTCTGGACGCCGGCCTGACCCGGCTCGCGGCCTGGCTCGGTCGGGTGCGGGTGATGCCGCTAGCCGGCGGCGGGCGCGGGCTGCGCCAACCGGTGCACGCCGCCGATCTGGCCACGGCCGCCGCCAACCTGGTGCTCGGACAAAAGCCGGTAAACGGCTGTTACGAGCTGTCCGGGGGGTCGACTTTGAGTTACCGAGACATGATCGTCCGAATATTTGAATCCCTGAACTTAAGGCCCCATTTCATTTCGGTGCCGCTGGGGTTGGCCCGGCTGGCTCTGCCGCTGCTCCAGAGTACGCGCCGCTGGCGCGACCTGCGACCGGCGATGCTGGAGCGAATGAACCAGGATCTGGTCTTCGATCACGCGGCGGCGACGCGCGATTTCGGGTTCAGGCCGCGGCGCTTCGAGCCGAACGAGGACACCTGGATACGGATCGACCGCCGGCGTCCGGCGGCACCATAAACGGAATTCTGAACGACCATGGCGCAATACATCTACACCATGATCGGGGTCGGCAAGACGGTGCCCCCCAATCGCCAGATCATCAAGGACATCTCGCTGTCGTTTTTTCCCGGCGCCAAGATCGGCGTGCTCGGGCTCAACGGCGCCGGCAAGTCGACGGTGCTGCGCATCATGGCGGGCGCGGAACGCGAATTCGACGGCGAGGCGCGGCCGCAGCCCGGAATTCGCGTGGGCCATCTGCCGCAGGAGCCCGAGTTGGACGACGGCACCGACGTCCGCGGCAACGTGGAGCAGGGCGTCGCCGAAGTCAAGGCGTTGCTGGCCGAATTCGAGCGTATCAGCGAAAGATTCGGCGAGCCGCTGGACTCAGACGAGATGAGCGCGCTGCTGGAGGAGCAGGGCCGACTCACCGACGCGATCGAGGCGGTCAACGGCTGGGATCTCGAGCGCACGCTCGAAATCGCGGCCGACGCGCTGCGCCTGCCGCCGTGGGAGCAGCCGGTGGACCAGCTTTCCGGCGGCGAGCGCCGGCGGGTGGCGCTGTGCCGGCTGCTGCTGGCCAAGCCGGATATGCTGCTGCTGGACGAGCCGACCAACCATTTGGACGCCGAATCCGTCGCCTGGCTGGAGCGGTTTCTGGCCGACTACCCGGGTACCGTCGTGGCGATCACCCACGACCGCTACTTTCTCGACAACGTGGCCGAATGGATCCTCGAATTGGACCGCGGGCACGGCATCCCGTGGAAGGGCAATTACTCGTCCTGGCTGGAACAGAAGGAGCAGCGCCTGAGTCGCGAGCAGGCGCAACAGCAGGCCCGCGCTCGCAGCATCGCGGCCGAACTCGAGTGGGTGCGAAGCAATCCCCAGGGGCGCCGGCGCAAGAGCAAGGCGCGCCTGAAGCGCTTCGAGGAGCTGGCCTCGCAGGAGCATCAGGAGCGGGGCGAAACGCGCGAGATCTACATCCCCCCGGGTCCGCGGCTCGGCGAACTGGTGATCGAAGCCGAGGGCCTGAGCAAGGGGTTCGGCGAGCGCCTGCTGATCGAGGACTTGAACTTCAAGGTCCCGCGCGGTGCAATCGTCGGCATCATCGGCGCTAACGGGGCCGGCAAGACCAGCCTGTTTCGGATGCTCGCCGGCGAGGAAGAGCCCGATTCGGGTTCGATTCGCATTGGCCCGACGGTGTCGCTGGCCTACGTGGATCAGTCGCGCGATCGGCTGGACGGGGCCAACAGCGTGTGGCAGGAAATCTCCGGCGGCCAGGAGTTCATCGAGGTCGGGCGCTACCGGACCCCGTCGCGCGCCTACGTCGGGCGGTTCAACTTCCGCGGCGCCGATCAGCAGAAAATCGTCGGACAGCTATCGGGCGGCGAGCGCAATCGGGTGCACCTGGCCAAACTGCTGGCCAGCGGGGGCAACGTGCTGCTGCTGGACGAGCCGACCAACGACCTGGACGTCGAGACCCTGAGGGCGCTGGAAGAGGCGCTGCTCGATTTTCCCGGCTGCGCGCTCGTCATATCGCACGATCGCTGGTTCCTCGATCGGATTGCGACCCATATGCTGGCGTTCGAAGGAGACAGCGCGGTGGTGTGGTTCGAGGGCAATTTCGAGGAATACGAGGCCGACCGCCGCCGGCGTCTCGGGGATGAAGCGGCCCAACCGCATCGAATCAAGTACCGGCCGCTGTCCCATTGAGTCCGCAACTCATGCAACATGCGGGCTATCGCGCGTTAGAATGCGCGTCTCGCGCGCGCCCACCGATCAGGAGTGATGGATGTTTGACCCGAAAATGACGATTGCCGGATTCGACGACGAGCTGTGGGACGCGATTCGCGCCGAGCAGCGGCGCCAGGAAGACCACGTCGAGCTGATTGCCTCGGAAAATTACGCCAGCCCGCGAGTCATGGCCGCGCAGGGTTCGGTGTTGACCAACAAGTACGCCGAAGGCTATCCCGGCCGCCGCTACTACGGCGGTTGCGAGCACGTGGACGTGGCCGAATCGCTGGCGGTCAAGCGCGCCAAGGAATTGTTCGGGGCCGATTACGCCAATGCTCAGCCCCATTCCGGCACCCAGGCCAACGTTGCGGTCTACCTGGCGCTGCTCGATCCGGGCGATCCGATCCTCGGCATGAGTCTGGCGCACGGCGGGCATCTGACCCACGGCGCCAAGGTCAATTTCTCCGGTCGCGTGTTTCGAGCTCATCAGTACGGTCTCGATACGGACACCGGGCTGATCGACTACGATCAAATGGCCGAGTTGGCGACCGAGCATCGGCCCAGGATGATCATCGGCGGCTTTTCCGCCTATTCGCAGGTCGTGGACTGGGCCCGGATGCGCGAGATTGCCGATTCGGTCGGAGCCTACCTCGTGGCCGACATCGCGCACGTTGCCGGGCTGATCGCGGCCGGTCTCTATCCGAGCCCGGTGCCCTACGCCGACGTGGTCACGACGACGACCCACAAGACCCTGCGCGGCCCGCGCGGGGGCCTGATCCTCGCCCGGGCCAACGAGGCGATCGAAAAGCGGCTCAACTCGCTGGTGTTCCCGGGCACCCAGGGCGGGCCGCTGATGCACGTGATCGCGGCCAAGGCGGTAGCCTTCAAGGAAGCCCTCGAGCCCGAATTCAAAGACTATCAGCGCCAGGTCATGGCCAATGCCAAGGTACTGGCCGCGGTGATGATGGAGCGCGGTTATCGGGTGGTTTCGGGGGGCACCGAAAACCACCTGTTCCTGGTCGATCTGATCGCCAAGGACATGACCGGCAAGGACGCCGAGGCCGCGCTGGGGCGGGCGAATATTACGGTCAACAAGAACGCGGTGCCGAACGACCCGCGTTCGCCGTTCATCACCAGCGGCCTGCGCATCGGCACCCCGGCGATTACGACCCGCGGCTACCGCGAAGACGACACCCGCGAGCTGGCCAAGCTGATGTGCGACGTGCTCGACGATCTCGGCAATGACGGCGTCATCGAGCGGGTCCGCGACCAGGTGCTGGCGCAGTGTCGCCGGTATCCGGTCTACCGAGCCGCGGAGTGAGCCGGCGGATATCGCCGGCTGAATCTCGATGCACTGTCCATTTTGCCAGGCTACCGATACCCGGGTGATCGATTCGCGGGCGCGGGCTGAAGGGTTCACGATCCGCCGGCGTCGCGAATGCAGCCAGTGCGGCGCGCGCTTCAACACCAGCGAGACGCCGGAGCTGAAGCTGCCCAACGTGATCAAGCGCGACGGCTCGCGCGAACCGTTCAGCGCCGATAAGCTCAGAGGCGGCATGATGCGCGCGCTGGAAAAGCGCCCTGTTCGCAGCGCCGACGTGGAGGAGTCGCTCCAGCGCATCCTCGGTGCGCTGCGCAACATGGACGTCATCGAGGTCGATTCGCGGGCGATCGGCGAACACGTCATGGAGGAACTGCGACTGCTCGATCAGGTCGCGTTCGTACGCTTCGCCTCGGTCTATCGGCGGTTCGAGGACGTGCGCTCGTTCCGCGAGCTCATCGAGCGCCTCGAGCGGGAGTCGCCGGGAGGCCTGGATTCGCGTCAGCTTTCTCTGCTCGGAGCCGGCCCCACCCGGGACGGTACCGGCGACTAGCAACGAATCCTAATGTTCTCCGCGGCCGATCATGCCTGGATGGCGCACGCGCTGCGCCTGGCCCAAGGCGGCGCCTGGACCACCCACCCGAACCCCCGGGTCGGCTGCGTGATCGTATCCGGCGAGCGCCTGCTGGGCGAGGGTTTTCACCGCCGCGCGGGCCAGGCCCATGCCGAGGTCGCGGCGCTGGCCGCGGCGGGCAGACACGCCCGCGGCGCGACCTGCTACGTGACCCTGGAACCGTGTGCCCACCAGGGTCGAACGCCGCCCTGCACCGAGGCACTGATCCAGGGCGGGGTCGCGCGGGTCGTGATCGCCGCCGTGGACCCCAATCCGGCGGTTCACGGGCGCGGCATCGAGCGCCTGCGCGGCGCCGGGATCGAGGTGCAGTCCGGGCTGCTGGCCGCGGATTCGCGTGAGCTGAACGCCGGATTCTTCTCGGGCATCGAGCGCTCCCGACCCTGGGTGCGGCTGAAGCTGGCGGCCTCGATCGACGGGGCCACCGCGATGGCCAGCGGGGAGAGCCGGTGGATCACCGGCGCGGCGGCGCGCGCCGACGTGCAGCGCTGGCGTGCGCGGGCCGCGGCCGTACTCACCGGGATCGGCACGGTGCTGGCCGACGACCCGCGTCTGAACGTGCGTTTAGACCTCGAGCGCGAGTCCGTCTGCGTGGTCGTTGACAGCCGCTGGCGCCTGCCCGCGACGGCGCGCCTGATCGAGGCCAACGATCGCGTCATCTGGATCGGTGGCAATCCGTCCGAGCTACCCGAGTGGCATGCCGACCACTCGAAAATCCAGCCGGTGCCCGTACCGCTCAGTGACGGCCGAGTCTCGCTCGAGGCGGCGCTAGGCGAACTGGCCGCGCTGGAAGTCAACGAAGTCCAGGTCGAGGCCGGCTCCGTACTCGCCGGCGCCCTGCTGGCCGCCGGCCTGGTCGACGAACTGCTGCTGTACCTGGCCCCCCGGGTCCTGGGTCGCAACACCAAGGGCCTGTTTTCGCTGCCGGCGCTTGAAACCATGGCCGATCGGGTCAATCTTCAGTGGCGGGACGTGCGGGCGGTCGGCGACGATCTGCGGGTGCGGTTGCGCCCCGAATCCTGAAGTCTGCGGAATTCCGAAAACCTGACGAGCCAATGTTCACCGGAATCATCGAAGCGGTCGGCACCGTGGGCGCCAGTGAGGCGCGAGACGGCGATCTGCGCATCCGCATCGACGGCGGCGAACTGGACCTGGATTCCGTCAAATCCGGCGACAGCGTCGCGGTGGCCGGCGTCTGCGTGACCGTGCTGCAACCGGGTGGCGGCGGCTTCAGCGCTGATCTGTCGCGTGAGACCCTGGACCGGACTACGCTCGGCCGCGCGCGGGTGGGAACCCCGGTGAACCTGGAGCGGGCATTGCGCTTGAACTCACCCCTCGGTGGCCATCTGGTCAGCGGGCATGTGGACGGCGTCGGGCAGGTCGTCAATCGCCGCAGCGACGGCCGCAGCGAGCGCTTCGAGTTCGAGGTCGAAGCCGATCTGGCGCGCTTCATCGCGGTCAAGGGCTCGATCGCGGTGGACGGCGTGAGCCTGACCGTCAACCGCGTCGCCGGCGCCCGCTTCGACGTCAACCTGATCCCGCACACCCTGACGGTCACCACGCTGGGGCGCCTCAGCGCCGGCGAGCCGGTCAATATCGAAGTCGATCTGATGGCGCGCTACGCCGCGCGCTGGGCGGAGACCGCTACGCCGGATCGGCAGCGACCGGCCGAGGGTGAATCGTGAACACGATGCCGGAGCTGATCGCCGACCTGGCCGCCGGCCGCATGATCGTGGTCATGGACGATGAGGATCGCGAGAACGAGGGCGACCTGATCATGGCCGCGTCGCAGGTCCGGCCCGAGGACGTCAACTTCATGGCCCGCTACGGGCGCGGGCTGATCTGCCTGGCCCTGACTCGCGAACGCTGCCGACAGCTGCACCTGCCGCCGATGGCGCACGCCAATCGGTCGCGCCTGGCGACCAATTTCACGGTCTCGATCGAGGCGGCCGAGGGCGTAACGACCGGCATTTCCGCCTACGACCGGGCGCATACCATTCGCACGGCGGTGCGCCCGGACGCCGCGCCAGAGGATCTGAGCCAGCCTGGCCACGTCTTTCCGCTGATGGCCGCGCCGGGCGGTGTGTTGACCCGCGCCGGGCATACCGAGGCCGCGGTGGATCTGGCGGCCGCGGCCGGCCTCGAACCGGCCGGGGTGCTGGTCGAAATCCTGAACGAAGACGGTTCGATGGCGCGCCGCCCGCAGCTCGAAGCTTTCGCGCGCAATCATCGTTTGAAGCTGGGTACCATCGCCGATCTGATCCAGTACCGGCTGCAGCGCGAGAAGACCGTGGAGCGGGTGGCCGAACGGCCGGTGCGGACCGAGGCCGGGCCGTTTCAACTGGTCGCGTATCGGGATATCATCCAGAAGCGCCTTCATCTGGCGCTGGTCAGAGGCGCGATCGAACACGACCGGCCGGTGCTGGTACGGGTCCACGTGCGCAATACCCTGGGAGACGTGCTCCAGGTCGCCGAGGCGGACCTGGGCCTGCCGGTGCGGGTCGCGCTGAGAGCGTTGGCGCAGGCCGAGGCCGGCGTGCTGGTAGTGCTCGGTGACGACGAGGGGCAGGATCAACTGCTGGCGCGCCTGACCCAGGACGTGACCGACCCGCCCCGGTACGCCAGCGATGAACTCCGTTCTTACGGCATCGGGGCGCAGATTCTGGCCGACCTCGGAGTTGGAAAAATGCGAGTGCTGAGCGCACCGAAGCGCTTTCACGCACTGAGCGGATTCGGCCTGGAAGTGATCGAGTATGTCGACGGATAGACCCATCAAGACGATCGAGGGACAGTTGAGCGGCACCGGCCGCTACGCGATCGTGGCCAGCCGCTTCAACGAGGCGATCGTCGGGCGCCTGCTCGGCGGCGCGCTCGAGGCACTCAACGAACATGGTATCGGCGAACAGCGCATTACCGTCGTGTGGGTGCCCGGCGCGTTCGAGTTGCCACAGATCGCCCGCCGGCTGGCCGCGTCTTACGATGCCATCGTCGCCCTCGGCTGCGTGATTCGAGGCGAAACCGCGCATTTCGACTACGTGGCCGGCCAATGCGCGGCCGGTCTGGCCGAGGTGGCGCTCGCGGGTCCGGCCTGCGTGACGCTGGGCGTGCTGACCACCGACACGGCAGACCAGGCGCTGGCGCGGGCCGGCAGCAAGGCCGACAACAAGGGCTACGAGGCGGCCCTTGCCGCAATCCGGCTGGTCGACTTGAGTCGCCGGCTGGAGCCTTGACGGTGGCCACGAAGCGAAAACGAATGGGTGAGTTCGCCGATCGCTCTCGCGCCCGACGAAGGGCGCTGCAGGCGCTGTACCAGTGGGCGATGACCGGCCATGAAGCGGACGCGATCTGCCGCCAGTTCATCGCCGCGCAGGACATGCGTCGGGTCAACGTCGGCTACTTCAAGGACCTGGTCGTCAAGACGCTGGATAAGCGCGCCGAGATCGAAGCCAAGCTGGCGGCGCACCTGGACCGGGACCTCGAGCGCCTCGACCCGATGGAGGCGGCGATTCTCCGGCTGGCCGCCTACGAACTGCTGTTTCGTCCCGAGGTGCCGTTTCGAGCCGTGATCGACGAAGCGGTCGGGCTCGGCCAGGACTTCGGCAGCGATCAAACGCCGACCTACGTCAACGGCGTGCTCGACCGCTGCGCCGCGGCATGGCGCGAGGCCGAATACGGCACCGCGCGCTGACTACTCGATCGAGATGCAGGCGCGCCTCGAATTCCGCCTGATCGAAAGACTCCGTCGCTTGGGTCGAGGCGACGGCATCGTGCTGGGTATGGGCGACGACGCCGCGGTGCTGGC
>JBFGYD010000038.1:0-9965 GCA_041587615.1 Lysobacterales bacterium | reverse complement strand
GCTCCCCGGGGTCAGACCCGATTTTTTCGAAGAAAAAACTCGCCTCTGACCCTAACGGTGGCGGGGGTCAGAGCCGAGTTTCCTGCGGAAATCGGGTCTGACCCCGGGGAGCGGTCGATCTGACGTAGTCGTCGAAGGCCTTCGCGAACCGTTCCGGCGCCGCGGAGTCCGTGCGCAGGTACAGCGAGGGCTCGATCAGTTCCAGCTCCATCAGCACAAAGCGCCGATCGCGGCCGCGCACGAAATCGCAGCGCGAATAAACCGGCGCCGGCGCCACCAGCCTCAGCACGCGATCCGCGGCGGCGATCAGTTCCGCTGACGGTTCGAGCGTCGCGATCGTTGCGCCGTACTCTTCCTGAACCCGGAAATCCCCCGCCTTCGGCGTCTTGACGATGGCGTGGCTGAACTCGCCGGCCAGATGGAACAGGGAGCATTCGCCCTCGTCGCGAATGCTCCGTATAAACGGCTGGACCACGAACGGGCGATCGTCGAAGGTCTTCGCCAGTCGCGGGCGCAGGTCCGAATATTCTTCCCGCGCGACCAGGAACGTGTCGGCGGCGCTGGTGCTGACCACCGGCTTGACGATGATCGGCCCGCCGCCGGCCCACTCGAACGAGCCCTCGACGCCCGCCGGGTCGAAAGATTCGAACCAGCGGCTCGGCACGATCGGCGCGCCGCCGGTCTGCAGGTCACGCAGATAGGATTTGGACAGGTTCCAGCGCACCAGCGACAGATCGTTGACCAGCGTTGCCGCCGAACGATCGATCGCGGACAAAACGTCCAGAAAACGCGCGGGGTCCTCGGGGTAGTCCCACGGCACGCCGACATAAACGGCACGGTATCGGTCCCAGTCTACGCTCGCCCGGCGCCAGGGCACCCACTCCACGCTCCAGCCCAGACGCTCCAGCGGTGCAACGCCCAAATCCGCGTCGATGCACCAGCCGGACGTATCGTCCATGGTCAGAAACGCACAGCGCATCCGGGCCTAGTCCCGCCTGAGCGCGTCGGATACCGCGATCGGGGTCGGGTAGCGCAGCACGATCCAGTATGAGGAGATTACGAACGAGATGATCACGGTAACCTGGATCACATGCGCGGCGCCGCTGCCGATCACCGCGGCTTCCAGCGCCAGCGCCGCGATCAGCAGGCTGAATTCGCTGACCTGGCCCAGGCGCACGCCCATCTCGCGCGCCAGGGCCGGCTTTTCGGCCTGCTGGCGCAGCAGCAGCGCGAACACCGGCGGCTTGACGAACATCATCGTCAGCGCCAGCGCGGCCGCCGGCAGCGCTACCTCGGCGACCAGCTCCAGGCTCAAACCCGCGCCGAGGGCGAAAAAAAACAGCACCAGAAAGAAATCGCGCAGAGGCTTCAGGCTGTCGGCGATAAAGCGCGCGATGGGGCTGGAGGCCAGCGCCACGCCGGCAACGAAGGCGCCGATCTCGTACGACAGGCCGAGCCACTCGGCCGCCTGGGCGCTGGCCATGCACCAGCCGATCGCGAGCAGGAAAACGTACTCCTGGATGCGGTCGAAGCGGTGCAGCAACGGCCGGATCAGGTAGCGCTCGCCGAGCAGGGCGACCGCGACAAGTCCGGGCAGGCCCACGACGATCCGCAGCAGGCCCAGCGCGACCTCCGAGCCGGCGCTTTGCAGCACCAGCAGGATCACGATCGCGACGATGTCCTGGATCAGCAGCACCGAGATGATGATCTCGCCGGCGTGGCGATGGTGCAGTGCCGTGGTCGGCAGCAGCTTCAGCCCGAGGATGGTGCTGGAGAACATCATGCAGGCGCCGACGATCCCGCTATCGAGCAACGGATAGCCGAAGGCCAGCGCGATCCCCGCGCCGATCAGCGCGAACACGATCGACGAGCCGACCGTGACCAGGGTCGCCTCGCGCAGCATCTGCACGAGCTTTTGCGGCAGCAGGTTCAGCCCGAGCAGGAACAGCAGGAACACGATCCCGATTTCGGACATGCTGTCGGCCAGGGCCGCGTCCTCGATCCAGCCGAGCCCGGCCGGGCCGGCGATCGCGCCCAGCAGAATATAGGCGATCAGCAGCGCCTGGCGCGCGTACAGCGCGGCCGTGGCCAGCAGCGCGGCGCCTGAAAACACCAGAAAGATGGTGAAAATGATGCCGTGGTCGGACATGGCCGATGCGCTGTGCGGACGCGCGAACGAGTGGCTGGGTCAGGCGCGCTTTCGCGCGCGGCGGGCGCGCACGCCGAGGATCGGCGCGAGGAAACCGCCGGTGTGGGAAGCCGGATCGGCGGCGATGCTCTCCGGCGGCCCGACCGCGACCAGATCGCCGCCGCGGTCGCCGCCCTCGGGCCCTAAGTCGATGACCCAGTCAGCGGTCTTGATCACGTCCAGATTGTGCTCGATGACGATGATCGTATTACCGTGGTCCCGAAGCCGGTGCAGCACGCCCAGAAGCTGCTCGATGTCGTGGAAATGGAGCCCGGTCGTGGGTTCGTCGAGGATATAAAGCGTCTTGCCCGTGTCGCGCTTGGACAGCTCCTTGCCCAGCTTCACCCGTTGCGCCTCGCCGCCTGACAAGGTCGTGGCCGACTGGCCGAGCTGGATGTAGGAAAGCCCGACGTCCATCAGGGTCTTGAGCTTGCGCGCTACCGCCGGCACCGGCTGGAAGAAGTCCAGCGCGTCCTCGACGGTCAGCTTCAGGACCTGGTGGATATTGAGCCCTTTGTACTTCACTTCCAGCGTTTCGCGGTTATAGCGCCGCGCCTTGCACACGTCGCACGGCACGTAGACGTCGGGCAGGAAGTGCATCTCGACCCGAATCATGCCGTCGCCCTGGCACGCCTCGCAGCGGCCGCCCCTGACGTTAAAGCTGAAGCGCCCCGGCTTGTAGCCGCGCGCGCGGGCCTCCTGGGTGCCGGCGAAGAGCTCACGGATCGGCGTGAACAACCCGGTGTAAGTGGCCGGGTTGGAGCGCGGCGTTCGGCCGATCGGACTCTGGTCGATCTCGACCACTTTGTCGAAGTTGTCCAGCCCCTCGATTTCCTCGAACGGGGCCGGCCGCGTGTTCGCCTTGTTCAGCTCGCGAGCGACGATGCGGTAGAGCGTGTCGTTGATCAGGGTCGATTTGCCGGAACCCGAAACCCCGGTGACGCAGGTAAACAGCCCGACCGGGAAGCCGAAGGTCAGGTCGCGGAGATTGTTGCCGGTCGCACCGATCAGGCGGCACCACTTTTCGCCGGGCTTGGTCCGCGTGGTCGGCACCGGAATCGAACGCCGGCCGCTCAAATACTGACCGGTAATGGATTCGGGCTCGTCTTCGATTGCCGCGCACGGGCCCTGAGCCACGATGTGGCCTCCGTGGACGCCGGCCCCGGGACCGATGTCGACCACGTGGTCGGCACTGCGGATCGCCTCCTCGTCGTGTTCGACCACGATCACGGTGTTGCCCAGGTCGCGCAGCCGATACAGGGTCTGCAACAGGCGCGCGTTGTCGCGCTGGTGCAGACCGATGGACGGTTCGTCGAGCACGTACATGACCCCGACCAGGCCGGCGCCGATCTGACTGGCCAGCCGAATTCGCTGCGCCTCGCCGCCCGACAGCGAGTCGGCCTGGCGCTCCAGGGTCAGGTAGTCGAGACCGACGTTGACCAGAAAATGGAGGCGCTCGCGGATTTCCTTCAGAATTTTGTTCGCGATTTCGCCGCGCCACCCCTCGAGCGTGAGCTCGGCGAACACCGCCAGCGCCTGGCCGATCGGCATCGCCGTGATTGCAGGCAGGTTGCGCTCGGCCACGAACACGTTGCGTGCTCCTTGGTTGAGGCGTTCGCCGTGGCACTCCGGACAGCGCTGATCGGAGATGTAACGGGCCAGCTCTTCGCGCACCACCGGCGATTCGGTCTCCCGGTAGCGGCGCTCGAGATTGGGGATGATGCCCTCGAAGCGGTGCTCACGCTCCCACTCGTCGCCCCGCTCGTTGCGGTAGCTGAAGCGGATTTTTTCCTTGCCACTGCCGTCGAGGATGACCGATCGAGCCTCGGCGCTAAGTGAGGCGAACGGGGCCTCGATATCGAGTTCATAATGACGGGCAAGTGACTGAATCAACTGGAAATAATAGACGTTTCTCCGGTCCCAGCCCCGGACCGCACCGGCCGCCAGACTACGCTCCGGATGGGCCACCACCCGCTCCGGATCGAACACCTGGATCACCCCCAGCCCGTCGCACTTGCCGCAGGCGCCGGTCGGGTTGTTGAACGAAAACAGGCGCGGCTCCAACTCCTCCAGGCTGTAGCCGCACTGCGGGCAGGAATAGCGCGCCGAGAACTTCAGGTCGACGTCGCCGGCGTCGTCCATCGCCATGACCCGGGCCACGCCGTTAGCCAGGTTGACTGCCGTCTCGAAGGACTCGGCCAGGCGCTGCTTCATCTCCGCGCGCACCTTGAAGCGATCGACCACGGCCTCGATCGTGTGCTTGACCCTGAGCTTTAGCGGCGGCACCTCGTCGAGTTCGTAGACCCGACCGTCGACCCGCACCCGGACGTAGCCCTGCGCGCGCAATTCGTCGAGTACGTGCACGTGCTCGCCTTTGCGCTGCTTGATCACCGGGGCCAGCAGCATCGCCCGGGTGCCCTCGGGCAGATCGAGCACCTGGTCGACCATCTGGCTGATGGTTTGGGCGTCCAGCGGCTGGCCGTGGTCGGGGCAGTGCGGGATACCGACCCGGGCGTACAGCAGGCGCAGATAGTCGTAGATTTCGGTGATCGTGCCGACGGTCGAGCGCGGGTTGTGCGAGGTGGACTTCTGTTCGATCGAAATCGCCGGCGACAGGCCCTCGATGTGATCCACGTCGGGCTTTTCCATCATCGACAGGAACTGGCGGGCGTAGGCCGACAGGGACTCCACGTAGCGCCGCTGGCCCTCGGCGTAAATGGTGTCGAAGGCGAGCGAAGATTTACCCGATCCGGACAGGCCCGTGAACACGATCAGCTTGTCGCGCGGCAGCTCCAGGTCGATGTTGGCGAGGTTGTGGGTGCGGGCCCCGCGGATCAGGATTCGGTCCATCTGGTGAAATCCACCCAATCGGCGCTAAACGGTCCAATATACTCCGATCGGATCGCGCGACGCAAAGCCGCCCCCGGGCGCCGCTATCTAATCTTCATCCTCCTAGACTCTGCCACAACAGGCGCGTAGGCTACCCGCGCTAAGGACTCTTCATCTGGACCGTGCCGCCGCCGGTGGGTTCAGACCGAAACGAGGGATCAATGATGATGAATAAACTACTCCCTGGACTCCTCCTCGCGGTCTTTCTGAGCGTCGGCGCCCCGGTCGGGGCGGCTGTGGCCGGCGGCCACCAGGATTCCTGGACCGGCGAGGTTGTCGGCCTGAGCTGCTACGTGCAGTCTGGGGCCAGGGGCCCCGACCATGCGGGCTGCGCCAAGACGTGCATAAAGTCCGGCCAACCCATGGGCTTTCTGAGCGATGACGGCACCCTGTTGCTGCTCGCTTCCGACCACAAGCACGTCTCGCCCTTCGAGCTTCTCAAGGACTTGGCTGGAGAGCGTGCAGAGATCGCGGGCACCTTGGCCGAGAAGGACGGGATGAAGGTGCTCACCGTTAAGGCGGCCAAGGCGGCTCCGTGAGGCAGGGCGCAGGCCTGAAACGGATTGACTCGGGGTGGGTGATCCGATAGCATTTCCGCTCTTTTGGTCGCACGTTTCGACGGAGCCTGGAATTCATGTACGCAGTGTTCGCAACCGGCGGAAAACAGTACCGCGCCGCGCCCGGGGATCGGATCCGGGTAGAAAAACTCGATGTCGATAAGGGCGGTCAGGTCGAACTCAACCAGGTGCTGCTGATCGCCGACGGCGACGACATCACCGTGGGCGATCCGCTGATCGACGGCGGCAAGGTCGAAGCGACGGTCGTCGGGCACGGCCGGGGCCAGAAAATCCGCATCGTCAAGTTTCGTCGGCGCAAGAATTACCGGCGCCAGGCCGGCCATCGGCAGGCGTACACCGAGCTCGAAATCGTCGGCGTCAGCGCTACCGGGGGCAAGCCGCCCGCTAAACCGGCTGCCGCCAAACCGCCCAAAAAAGCCGCGGCACCGAAAAAGGCGGCCAAGAGCGAGCCGGCGCCCCAGCAGGATTCCGCTCCGGCGGCGGTGAAATTCCTCGACGGCCCGGAGGGCCAGGCCGACGATCTGAAGAAGATTTCCGGGGTCGGCCCGGTGCTCGAGAAAAAGCTGAACGGTCTGGGTATCTACCACTACCGCCAGATCGCCGCCTTCACCCCGGAACAAATCGCCGTGGTCGACGAGGCGCTGAGTTTCAAGGGCCGCATCGAGCGCGACGACTGGATTGAACAGGCCACGGCCCTTGCGGCCGGAGCCGAGCAGGAATAACGGAGGACCGTCATGGCCCATAAGAAAGCAGGCGGCAGTACCCGCAACGGTCGCGATTCCAACCCCAAGTACCTCGGGATCAAGCGCTACGGCGGGGAAGCGGTCAAGGCCGGCAACATCATCGTGCGCCAGCGCGGGACTCGCTTCCATCCGGGCGAGAACGTCGGCTGCGGTCGCGACCACACGCTGTTCGCACTGGTCGACGGCACCGTCACGTTCCGCAGCGGCGGACCGAAAAACAGAAAGTTCGTCTCGATCGAGCCGCGATAAGTTCTCCCGGCCGCCACCCCGACCGGAGCCGGGATCGTCCGTTCCGGGCGGAATTTGGGGGCGGCGGACGCCACGAAATTGTCACGCCCCAGCCGCCGCCAAGTCAGCGGTCGCCGCGGTAATACTTTCCCATGAAGTTCGTTGACGAAGTCACGATCCGGGTCGCCGCCGGCGCCGGAGGTAACGGAGTGGTGAGCTTTCGGCGCGAGAAATACATCCCGAGGGGCGGGCCGGATGGGGGCGACGGCGGCGCCGGCGGCAGCGTGATCCTGATCGGTGACGAGGGGTTGAATACGCTGGTCGATTTCCGCCATCAGCGCAGCTTCCGCGCCGAGCGGGGGCGCGACGGGGCCGGGCGCCAGCGCAGCGGGCGCTCGGGCGCCGATCTCGAGATTCGGGTGCCGATCGGAACGCTGGTCGAAAACGTCGCCACCGGTGAGTTGATCGGAGACCTGACCGGTCAGGGCCAGCGGCTGCTGGTGGCGCGCGGCGGGACCGGCGGGCGCGGCAATATCCATTTCAAGTCCTCGACCAACCGCGCGCCGCGCCAGTGTACGCCGGGCACGCCGGGCGAGGAGCGCGAACTCAAGCTCGAACTGAAGCTGCTGGCCGATGTCGGCCTGGTCGGCTTTCCCAACGCCGGCAAGTCGACCCTGATCCGGAGCATCTCGGCGGCCACGCCCAAGGTCGCCGACTACCCGTTCACCACGCTACACCCGAATCTGGGGGTTGTGCGGATGGAAGCCGCGCGCAGCTTTGTCGTGGCCGACGTACCGGGGTTGATCGAGGGCGCCGCCGACGGCGCCGGGCTCGGCATCCGATTCCTTAAGCATCTGCAGCGCACCCGGCTGCTGCTGCACCTGGTGGACATCGCGCCGCTGGACGGATCCGATCCGGTCGATCAGGTGCGTCGGATCGAGCGTGAGTTGGAACGTTTCGACCGTGAACTGGCGGCGCGGCCGCGCTGGCTGGTGCTGACCAAGTGCGATGTGCTGGCGGAAGATCAGGCCGCCGACGCGGCGTCCGAGATCACGGGCGCGCTGAACTGGGGCGCGCCCTGGTTCGCGATTTCGGCGGTGTCGGGTTCAGGCCTGAAAGGTCTTAAGGGCCGGATCATGGACTTTCTGGAGGCCCAGGCAGAAAAAGGGGAAGAAGCTGCCGGCCCTCGGAACGCCGGCTAGCGACTCAGGACATGTTGCGGATGGCCTGGTTCAGCCGGCGCTTGTGCCGCGCGCCCTTGTTCTTGTGCACCAGGCCCTTGCCGGTCACCTTGTCGATCGCCGGCACCGCGAGCTGGTAGGCTTTTTCGGCCGCGGCTTTGTCGCCGGCCTCGATCGCCGCATGGACCTGTTTGACCCGGGTCCGAAACATCGAGCGCATCGAGGCGTTTTGGACCCGGCGCTTGGCGGCCTGGCGAATCCGCTTACGGGCAGAAACTGAATGTGCCAACGTGGAACTCCGATACAAGGCAAAAAATGAAGCGCGCTAGTATGCAAGCTCGGCCCGACCGCGTCAACCGATGAGGCTGCTGCGCTCGACCGTCACCGTCGGCTCGATGACGCTGATCTCGCGCGTTTCCGGCTTCGTGCGCGACGTGGTGCTGGCGCGCGCGTTCGGGGTCAGCGCGGCGACCGACGCCTTTTACGTGGCGCTTCGGATTCCGAACCTGATGCGACGGCTTTTTGCCGAGGGCTCGTTCTCGCTCGCCTTCGTGCCGGTGTTCAGCGAGTATCGCCGTCGGCGCACGGCGGCGGAGATGAAGGAGCTGTTGGACTGCGTGGCGGGCGCGCTGGCCGCGGCGCTGCTGCTGCTGGTTGGAATCGGCCTGCTAGCGGCACCCGCCTTCATCTCCGCGTTTGCGCCGGGCTTTCTCGATCACCCGGCGCAGTTCGAGCTCGCGGTGGGCATGCTGCGAATCACCTTTCCCTACGCGCTGCTGATCAGCCTGGCCGCGCTGGCCGCGGGCATCCTCAACAGTTTCGGGCGATTCGCGATCCCGGCGTTCACCCCGGTGCTGCTGAATCTGTCCCTGATCGGCACCGCGCTGCTGCTGGCGCCGCATCTGGCGCAGCCGATCACCGCGCTGGCCTGGGGCGTGCTGATCGCCGGCGTGGTCCAGCTCGGGTTTCAGATTCCGGCGCTCGCGCGCTTAGGCATGCTGCCGCGGCCGCGGCTCAATTTTCGGCACGAGGGGGTCCGGCGGATCGCCCGCCTGATGGGGCCGACCCTGTTTGGCTCCTCGGTGGCCCAGATCAATCTGCTCGTCGACACCCTGATCGCGTCGCTGATCACCGTCGGCAGCATTTCCTGGCTGTACTACTCGGACCGGCTGCTGGAGTTTCCGCTCGGGGTGTTCGGCATCGCGCTGTCGACCGTGATCCTGCCGGCCCTGTCGCGGCATCACGCCGATCAAGATTCGCGCGCGTTCTCGGCCACGGTCGACTGGGGCCTGCGGATGGCGGCGCTGATCGCAATTCCGGCCGCGGCCGGGCTGGCGCTGCTGGCCGCGCCGATCGTGGCCACGCTTTTCAACTACGGCGAGTTCAGCGGCCACGACGTCACGATGACCGCGGCCAGCGTCGTCGCCTATGCCCTCGGGCTGCCCGCATTCGTCGCGGTCAAGGTTCTCGCGCCGGCGTTCTACTCGCGCCAGGATACGCGCACGCCGGTCCGGATCGCGATCGTGGCGATGGTGTCGAACATGGTGCTCAATGCGATCTTCGTGCTGGTCCTGCTGCGCTGGCCGCTGGCGCCACCGCACGCCGGACTGGCCCTGGCCAGCACGATTGCCGCCTATTTGAACGCCGGCCTGCTGTATCGCGGGCTGCGGCGCATCGGCGTGCTCGATCATCATCGGCGCTGGCGGCGCCAGTGGCTGGCCTCCGGGCTGGGCGCGGTCGCGATGGGAGCCGCGGTGCTGCTGCTGGCCGGCGATCCCGGATCGTGGATCGACATGGCCGCCGCGGGGCGCGTGCTGAAGCTGGCGCTGGTGATCGCGACCGGCGGCGCGGTCTACGCCGCGGTGATCCTCGGCGCCGGGCTGCGTTTGCAGGACCTGCGCCACCAGTGAGGCTCGTTACGCTTCATTGTGGCAAGCGCCTTCGCGTTACTTCGTAGACAAGGGGCGAGGAGCGGGTTATTCGCGGTGCATTGCCTTGCTATACTCCGGCGCTTCGACCCGCTTTCGGGTTAAGTTTGCGCCTGGAACCGATCAGATGAGTTTGCTAGCCCGCATGTTGCATGAGGCTTGTCCGGATGACTTGCCCCGGGACCGCGCACGGCCCTCCGGCCGGGGCCCGGCGACCGCGTGCCGCTGCT
>JBFGYD010000037.1:0-10136 GCA_041587615.1 Lysobacterales bacterium | reverse complement strand
GGCGACGTAGAACCAGGAGCCGGCGATGGCCAGGTGGCGGGCGCCGTTCAACAAGCCGTTCGGGTTCCAGGTCAGCGCGCGCTCGAAGATATTGTTGCGCGGCTCGGCGTCGTGCAGCGCGTTGATGTCGGTCAGGATCAGGCCCTCGACCGCATCGGTGATGAACGCGTAGTTGTAGATCGGGTGGAACGGCTGTTCCATGTTGGTCTCGCGCATCAGCTCGCCCTGGTTGCGCGCGGGGTGGACCGGCTGGGTCGTGGCCATCGCCACGCAGGTCGCGTTTTCGCTCTCGATGCGGGTGTCGTGGCCCAGCGGGGAAAACGGGGCGGAGATGATGCGCTGCGAGATGCCCTTGTTGGCGATCGAGGCCACGTCGTAGGCCTGCATGCCGTTCTTGCCCTCGGCCACGAACAGGTACTCGCCGCGCAACTGCAGGCAGCCGACCGGGCCGGACCGGTGGCGGTAGGCTTCTTTGAGCTGTCGCCCGTTGGCCTCGTGCTCGCGGAACCAGTCGGGATAGGCGTAGCGGTGCAGGTAGCTGCCGATGACCGCCTGCGGCTCGTCCCACTCGGTGACCCGCACCGCGTTGATCGCGCCCTCGCTGCCGACCCAGGCGTTGTAGCCGACGAAGTCGACGAACTTGGTCCCCAGCAGCAGGAGCTGCGCCATGATCGCGTTGTTGTCGTTGGCCTGGGACAAATGGCAGTCGGTGCACTGTTTGGTTTCGGTTTTGCGCACCGTGTGCGGGAAGTGCGGCGCGAACGCCTGCGACGAGTAGCCGGCGGCGGAGATCGGCGGCTGCTGGATGTAAATCAGCTCGCGATTGGCGTTGCGCGAGGAAAGGATCAGCGCCGAGGACGAGCGCACCGGCGCGATCTTGCCGCTCTTGATCTCCCCGTGCCTGCCGAGCTGGAACATCTGGTCGCGCGTGACCTGCGGGTTGTAGGTCGCATAGCTGCGCGTGAACTCGCCCTCGTAGTGGTTTGTTTTGCTTTTCCAGTTGGCCTGGATCGGCAGGTGGCAGCCGCCGCAGCTCGTGGTCCACGAGGTGTGGCAGGTGTAACACAGCATGTCGTCGTAGCGGTGCGCGCGATCCTGTTCGGCCACCTCGGGGCCCCAGTCCAGCGTCGCGGTGTCCTTGGAGACCAGCTTGGCGCGAGCCGCCTTGGCGTTGTACTCAGCGTGCGCCGGGTCGACCACGTCCTTGAGCTGGCTGACTTCCCATTCCAGATCCGGATTGACCAGCGAGCGCTGGATCAGCCTGCCTGCGCTCCAGCGGAAGCGCCGCTTGCCGTCCATGTTGCGCTTCAGCGACAGGTCGTTCCCGGCCGGCGGCGCCATCGCGCCCGAAGTCAGCAGGTTCGCGTAATCGTCCACCGTGCCGTGGCAGTCGATGCACTTGATCTCGACCCCGGCCATGACCTCGCCGACGATGTGGCCGTTGGAATGGGCGTCCTGGGAAAAGTGGCAGTCCACGCAGTGCATGCCCTTGTCGGCGTGGACCGAGGCCATGTGGACCGCCTTTTTCCACTTGTCGGGATCCTCGTTGGCGACTTGTTCGCCGTCGGCGTCGAGCAGGTTGCCCTCGCGGTCGCGCTTGAAGATCGCGCGGAAGTTCCAGCCGTGCCCGTGGTAGTCGGCGAACTGGGTGTCGTTCAACTGCGGGTTGAGTTCGGACACCTTTTCGGTGAACCCGATGTCGGCCCACTTGCCCCGGATTGCGGCCTCCTCGGGGTTGCGATCCAGGATTTCACGCAGCTTGTCGTGCGAATGGTTTTGCTGCTCGGCCGGCCACATGAAGGGTGCGTCCGACTCGTAGTCCCACATGATGAAGCCCAGGTAGGTGTTGACGAACATGTTGGGCTGGTGCATGTGGCAGATCATGCATTGGCTGGTCGGAATCGCGCGCGTGAATTCGTGTTTCAGGGGATGGCCCGGAATGTCCTTCGGGATGGTCGGATCGGCGGTCTGGCTCAGGCCGCGGTGGCCGAATTCGGCGTATTGGCCGGAGTGCTTCCACCAGCGGTCGTTGGCGTATACGACGTGGCAGGCGGAGCAGCCGGAGTGGCGGAAATCGCCCGGATTGTCGTTGGTGCCCATGAACCACATGTTGGGGTCGTTCAGGCGGGTCTTGTGGATGTTCAGCACCGGGATCGCGACCCGGTTGCCGGTGCCCACCGCCCGGTTGGACTGGCGGAAGTCGGGTCGTCCCGGTTCCTCCAGACGCTGAAGCTGGCCGAGCGCATTGGGCAGTCCGGTCTCGGGAAACAGGTTGACGAGGTTGCGCCCGCCGCGCTCGAACACGCGAAACACGTCGGCCGGCGGAATCGTCTGCCAGGTCGGCAGCGGCGCCAATTCGGGCAGGATGCCGCGCGCGGTCATCCGGGCGTCGGGCTCGACCGGGTTCTTGATCAGCGCCGGTTCTCCGTCGCGGGTGTAGGCCTCGCCCAGGATGTAGCGCTTGAACGGCAGGATGCCGTTGTTGTAAGCCGCGCCGCCCCACAGCATCGCCGAGGTCGCCATGATGCTGCGTTCGGCGGCCTGGATGATCGGCAGATGGCAGGCGCCGCAGGCCTCGCGCGCGACGCGCAGATCGCCCGGGTTGGTGAAGCGGATGAACTCCGGCGACTCGTCGTTGAGAATCGCGTACGAATGGCGCGGATTGGTGCTGGACGGGTAGCGCCAGGTGTCCGGGTATCGAGGCGGCACGTGAGCGCGGTCGATGCTGGCCTGATAGGCCTCGCCGTAGACCGGACGATCGTGCGGATAGCTGATCTGTTCGAGCCGCCAGGACCCACTTTTGGCTTTGCCGTGGCCGTCGTCGTGCGCCGCATGCTCGCCCTCGTGGTGTTCCGGATAACCGCTCTCGTGCCGGTGGACCGTCTCGTAGCGCCGCGGCGCTTCGGGCCCTCCGCTCCAGACCTCGGCGGCGTTGCCGCCGTGACAGTCGGTGCAACCGAGCACGACGGCCTCCGAGGCGTGCATGGTCTTGCGATCGGTTTCGGCATGGCAGGACGTACAGCCGCTGCTCTTGCGCTCGGCCATCTCCCAGGTCTGATAGACCGGCGCCGGCGGATAGGCCGGGTATTCGCGCTCGACCGGTTTCTCGCCTTCGGCCGCGAGCGGCGAGGCGACGGGCGCGATCAGCATCAGGCTGGCGATGATTGTGCGTTTCATGCTGATCAGGTCCCGCTAAAAACTCAAAATGACGTTGCCGAGCACCGAATAATGGTCCTCGTCGCCGTACAAAGCCTTGAAGCCGTCGCCCGGAATCAGTCCCGCGGCTGACAGCCGAACGACGATGTTCTGGGTCATGAACGGACGCCAGATCACCGCGACCGACGCGTCCAGCCCGATCTCGGAGTCGATTGGCCCCTGGTTGCGGGCCGCCTCCAGCACCGAGGTATCGTCGAACCATAACCCGTTCAGGTTGAATGAAAGCCTGGTTTCAGGCGTCAGGTCCAGGTCGGCGCCGACCCCGAGCAGTTTGAGCCCCGGATTGTCGAAGTTGGACTGGCCCAGCTCGCGCGAGGAGCGCATCGAGGGCAGCACCGAGTTGCGACCGGACAGGATCACGCCGCCGCCGCCGATCAAAGGCACGGTCTGGCGGATCCAGTACGAGGTGTCGGCGCCGGCGAAAATCGGGTTTTCGAAGATCGCGTCGAAGCCGTTGGATTCATCGTCAAACGGATCTCGATCGCCGCTGGCGTAAAGGGCCGAGATGCGCAGGCGGATCCAGTCGAAGTCGGCCCCCAGTTCCGCGGCCAGAAACGCGGCTTTGATCTCGGTGTCTTCGTCGACGAAGGTGCCGGGCTCGAAATCACCCAGCGCGTAGTAGGCCGACGCGGTCAGGTTGAAGCGGCCGAAATGACCGTCGCCGTTGAGCCCGAGGTAGGTCACGTCGTAGGTTCGCGGGCGCTCGTTGCCGAGCGAGGCCGGACGCGCCAGGAAACCGTTTTCATCGAAGAAGAAATCGTCTTCCCGGTTGCGGTTGTGCACAATCGTGGCCTGGCTGAAAAAACCCAGCCGGGGCCAGTCCTGCAGGTACACGTTGGCCAGGAATACGTCGTCGTCGCGCAGCCCCGCGCCGATGTCGTTGAGCCCCGAGTTGGTGTCTTTTTCCAGGCGCCGAAACCAGGCCAGGTTGTACTGGTATTTGTTGTTGTCGCGGTTGCCGAACAGGCGCGCGCCCATTTGCAGGTCCTGGAACAGGAAGCCGCGAAAGTCGGTCGAAAACGGCTGGATTCCGAGCCGGATGCTGTCGAAGTCATAGCGGGTAGAGACGTTGCGCAGGTGCTTGTCGATAAACAGCTCCTGCACGCCCATGTGAAAGTCCTCGCGGGTGTCCTCGTCGAAACGCGGATCGATGTTGAGGAAACGCCGCTCGTCGACCTCGACTCGGTTGTACTGGAGCGCCAGGGTCAGACGGTATTCGTAGTCCGGCGGCCGGAACACCGTGTTGCCCTTGTAGTAGACCGCCCCGAAGATCAGGTTCTGGGCAAAGATGAGCTGGTCGTTGTGGCCGAAGATGTCGATCGAACCCGGATCGGTGGTCGACTGGGGTCCGACCGGGGTCGGGATGCTGCGCGGCTCGAACACCGTGTCGGAGATCGCCAGCACGTTCAGAAACCAGTCGTCGTGCAGCGGCTTGTCGGCCTTGTAGGTGTTTTGGTTGTACGGGTCGAACCAGCGCTGCTCCATCCCAAGCGATTCCATGATCCGCCAGCGGTCCGGCACCGGTACCGAATAATCGCCGATGTTGCGCGCCGCGACCGGCATCACCCGGGCCGGATCGATTTCCGGTTCAGGTGCCGGCTGCGGCGGTTCTTTGCCGGGTCGGCGTCGCTGCGCCTGGCGGCGCAGGACCTCGTCGGCGGCGGCTACCGCATGGCTCGCCAGCGCCGCCGCCGCGCTCAGGCCATCGGCGCGAACGGCGCCGCCGGCGAAGGCTGCCAGCGCGACGCCCAGCAGGGTGCACGGCACAAGCATCGCCCCTTTCATCTACTTACCCTCACAGACGTTTTGCTCGCTCGAGTCCAGAAACGGCGCCTGCGGGCACTGGATGAAGCGCAGCCGCACGCCCTTCGGGGTCAACTGGTCGGCCCGCATCTCCGGCGGCGCGTTGTTGATCGTGCCGAGGATCTGGCCGGCGTTGTGCAGGCCCAGGAACGAGATCATATCGTCCTGATCCACCCCGTCGCCGGACACCCCGATGCCGCCGACCAGGGTCGAGCCGCGGTAGATCGGCACGCTGCCCGGGAAGATCTGGATGCCGTTGGGCAGGCGCGCGATCGCAGTGCAGTTGGGCTCCACGTCGGTGGCCACCAGACCCAGATAGAACGCGACGTGGGCGATGATCTGGTTGTAGGAAAGATCGAGCTGCAGCCCGTCGGTGAACGGACTCCAGCGCGCGATCGGCTTGGAGAACGGGCCGTTCGCGGTGTTGACCGCGCCGTCGGGAAAATAGGGTCGCGACAGGTTGCCGCCGGAGCGGTCGGCGAACGCGACCGCGCCGTCGTCGAGCGCAGACGGGCGGTCCAGAAACGCCTTCGCCGCCGCTACGTAGTCGGCCAGCACCACGGTCTCGATGACGTTGAGAGCGGAGTCGATGTAGTTGACGTCCGGCGCGCCGCGCAGGTCGTCGCCGGCGTAGGCGCCGGAGAAAAAGCTCGCGGTGCGGGCTTTTTGCAGGGCCACGTCGAGGCCGAAGATCGGTCCGTCGCGGGTGCGGGCGAGACCGAGGATGACCCCGTTCGTATCCACCACGGCGACACTGACCCGGGCCTGCGATCCGACCGGGCGGCGGATCTGCGCGCGCGCGCGGTTGGCGATCGCGAGTGCCTCGACGATCAGCGTGCGCACCTCGTTCTCGCTCAGTGCCGAGGCCCCGTCGGTGCCGGCGCGCGGACGAAAGCGCTCCACGTCGTTTTCGTCGACCAGCACGAACGCGTCCAGCCCGGGATAGTCGAGGCGGTCCGGACGGATCCCGGACGCCGGCTGCCCGAAGGCGGTGCCGGCGACGATCGCGCCGCCGAAATAGGCCGGCGCCGGAATCACCGCGCCGAGGACACCGTCGACGGTGTCGAACGCGGCGGCGACGGTCGGGTCGGTCGCCAGGTCGGTGGCGCGGGCGTCGGCGTAGCGGAAGGTCTTGCCGTCGACCGTGATCCGGTCGCCACGGCGGTCGGCCGGCGGCCCGAAGCCGAAATTCCCGGCCAGCGCGATCAGCTCGTCGGGGTCCAGATCTCGGTCGGTGATTGTGAGATCCGCCGTGTAGACGCCGTCGGACTCGATGCCAATGCCGCCGACCGGCACTCCGTCAATGTACAACGGCAGGCCGCCGGGGTCGGCCGCCAGGCCGAGCGGCGAGCGTTTCGGGCCGGCGTCGACCGTACCGTTGAAACGGCGGCTCAGGTCGGAGCAGGGGAGCTGGCTGAACTGAACCCCGAACAGCGGTCCGCCGGGCTGGCCAAATTCTCCCGGGTTGAAGTGCTCCTGGACGATCTGGCTGGCGGTGCGGGTTGTGAACGCGTTGCCCTCGGAGGAGAGGTAAGCCCCGGTCAGGGCTTTAGCGATCGCCGCCAGCTCGCTCGGGATCGCCACTTCCTCGAGACCGCCGATCTGTCCTTTGCCGCCCCGGATCGTGGTGGAGGTCGGCGCGCCGTTCATTTGAAAAACCGCCAGCACGTTGCCCGGACGATCGACCACGGCGATCGTGGCCGGCTGGCCCCGTGCGTTCGCCTCGGCCGCCGCCTGCGCGATGATTTGCTGCACGCCGGCAACGGAGAGCAGGGAGGTTGCGCTCGCGCAAGAACCGTCGCAGCCGCGCTCGGCGGCCGTGTCCGGCGGTGGCTCGGCGGCACCGGGCTCGTCGTTGCGGGTGCCGCCCCCGCAGCCGGCCAGCACAAGGCTCAGCGTCAGCAGCGCCGCCTGCGCCCAGGGCCTGTTCGCGCACATCGACTTCCTCTCGCTCGAGCTCATCGTGCCGACTCCGCCAGGAGTGCGCCGTCGAACACATGATAACGGTGACACGTGATGCAAGTCGAAGCCACCTTGCGCCTGGCGGTCTCGCCGCCGTGGCAGGCGCGACAGTTGGCGATGCCCGGAATCAGCACGTCGTCGCTGGCGCTGGACTCGCGGGCGCCGTGGCAGCTCTCACAAGGCATCGTCGTGTGCGAGCCGTGACTGAACGCGGCTTTCTCAAACCAGACGCCCGCCACGCGTACCGGACGCACGCGCCACGAGGCGGCTTCCACCGTCCCTTGACGCTCCACCCGATGACAGACCGAGCAGGCGCGGCCCTCGAACAGGTCCTCGCCGACCCGCCGCGACTTGCTGCGCGCCCAGGCCAGCGCCTCCTGCGTTTCGGCCCGGCTGAGTCGGGTCCCGGGCCGGCGCCGCTGGCGCACGACCGAAGGCGCGGTGACGTCGGCATACCCGCCCTCCAGCGCGCGGTTGGCATAGTATTCCTCCAGCATGAACAACACTTCGGCGACCTTGCCGTGGGGCACCTGGCGCTCGGGGGATTGAAGGTCGAAGCCCAGCGTATGGCAATCCTGGCACATGCTCTCGAAGGCGACCGGCAGCATCTTGCCGCCGCCCGGTTCGACCCGGTGACAGCTGCCGCAGTCGAGCACGCGCGTGCCGGCCGGTGCGTTGACCCCGGCCGGGTCCAAATGCTTGTCGTGCGGAAATTTCAGGTTCGAGTCCTCCGACAGCACATCGCTGTTCAGCGGCTCGCGCCGGGGCCAGTAGTTGCCGTCGCCGTCCCAGGCGGCCAGCTCAACTTTGAATTCAGGGTGGTTGGCGCTGAAGTCGGCAACGTTGTCCAGTACCGTCTCGGGCGCGCGCGCGATCAGATCGCGGTGGCAGTCGGCGCACAACGCCTGGTCCTGTCGAATCAGACCGCGCAGTCCGTTGTGGTCCTTGTGGCACGAGGCGCAGCGGGTGCCGGTCAACTCGGCGAGGTCGAACTTTGCGGGATCGGCATGCGCCGCCGTGGCGGCGTGGCAAGTCGTGCAGGCTTCGTCTTTGACCCTCGCGAAGGCGTGGGTGTGGCAGGTCGAACAGTCCTCGCCAAAGAAATGGTGCGCCGCCTGCAGGGTGCCGGCCTGCCACTGGCCGTCGTCGGGCAGCGGGGTGGCACGCAGCCGCTCGGCCAGCCCCGGCACGAAATGGGCCCCCAAAGGCACCAGCAGCGCGACCACCAGCACCAAGCCGAAAAGCAGCCATGACACCCGGCGCTTGCTCAGACGGGTCTGGGCCAGGCTGAACGGCCGGCCGGCAAACATGCCCGCCCGACTGGCCCCGCTGCCCGTCAGTTCACTGACCTCGACCGCGGCGTCATAGCCCTTGGGCGGCTTGATCAACCGGATCAGGCTGGTGCCGATCTCGATCCGCGAGCCAATCCCTGCGCCGGCGGTCTGCTGCAACTTGCCGTCGACCCGGACGCCCGAAGCGATCAGCGATTCAACCCGGAAGCGCCCGGCCTTCAGCGGTGTGATGCGGGCGTGCTCCAGCGCCACGCGCAGGTCGGACAGAAACAGGCCCTGTCCGGCGCCCCGGCCGATGCTCAGCACTTCCTTGCCGTAGGTCTCGTCGGTATGCGCGATCGAGCCCTTGCGTTTGCGGGTGATGGTGCGGATCAGCCAGCGCATGTCAAATCATCTTCACCAATAGAAAAACACCGATACAACGTGCGCGGTCAGCGCGGCGAGCAGGGCGAAGCTCAGCGGCACGTGGAAATACAGCCACACGTCCATCAGCGCCTGATACTGGATATCCTTGATCACCCGGGAAGTGAGGGCTTTCTTGCGACTCAGAAGGTCCAGGAGCTGGCGCAGTTTTTCGGCCTCCTGGCCGCCGGCGCCGACAAGAAAATCGACCATCGCGAACATGGTCGGCATTTCGGCTGTGTCTCGTCGGTCCCAATTCTTGATCATTTCCTTGGTCTTCTGGATCGCGTCCTGGGAGCCGTCGCGAGCGGCAAGCTGATCCCGGACCCCGCCGCCGATCCGGGTGTTGGCGATCGAGCGGACCACCATCGCATGGACCTTGGGACCGATCTTGTCCGCGACCCGCAGGCTCTCCTCATCCAACTCGGCGATCTCCTCCAACATCGCGCCGCGGCTGGTGCTCGCCCGGTTGCGGGTCATCAGGGTCGGGAAGCGCAGATAAGCGTAGACTCCGAAAAATCCGCTCAACACCACCGCGACCATCAGCGCGTAAGCCAGCGTATGAATGTTCCAGCCGAACTGAAACCCGCTGTGGAGCGTGGCGATGAGCACCAGTGCCGTGCCGAGGTAGACGTGGGCGGACAGCCAGCCCCGGACCGTGCCGGCGCGGTTGTTGAAGGTTCGCTTGCGATAGCCGTATAGCGTGAGCCACAGGATCAGGGCCGCGCCGAGGCCGCCGAGCGTGTAGCCGAGCCAGGTGCCGCCGTTGGGCCGGCCGACCGGGGCGTGCCACAGGTAAGCAACCACGCAGCCCAGCAGCAAGATCAGCGTGAACCAGAGGTAGCGGTAGCCGCGGTGGGTTAGAAACGAGTCATGCATGGCTCAGCGCTCTATCCCAGCGACTGAGCATACGAGGCCAGGTCTTCCGGGCTGATCCGGATCGCGGCTCCGGTCGGGCAGGAGCGCACGCAGGCCGGTCCGCCGGACAAACCCTTGCACATGTCGCACTTGACCGCCTTCTTTTCGCCGGTCGCGCGCTGCTTGCCTTTCGGGTCCTCCCCCGGGCCGGGTCCGCGACCGAACAGCAGCCACTGGAGCACCCCGGGCTTGGAAGGCATCGCGGCCGACATGTGAATGACTCCGTAGGGACAGTTGCGCTGGCAGTTGCCGCAGCCGATGCAGTTGTCGGCGATGAACACCTCGCCGTTGGGGGCACGCTTGATGGCGTCCGGCGGGCAATCTTTCATGCAGTGGGGATGCTCGCAGTGTCGACACGAGGTGGGCACGTGCACGGTCGCATAGGTGGGCCCGGCCTCGCGATTCAGCCGCGTTGTGCCGCCGTGGGTCTCGGCGCAGGCCTTTTCGCAATTGTCGCAGCGCACGCAAAGCGCCTCATCGATGAGCAGGATGTCGGTCGCCTCGCCGACCCCTTGCGAGACCAGGAACGAAATGACGTCGCCG
>JBFGYD010000036.1:0-10252 GCA_041587615.1 Lysobacterales bacterium | reverse complement strand
CGGTGATGTAGTACTCGCCCAGCGGCTGGACATCGAGGGTGCTGTCCAGGACCGTTCCGTCGCCGCGGGAGAAGACTACCTCCACCGGAGACTCGTCGATGATCACGCCGTTGAGGCGAAACTCCGAGGTGCTGACGATCTCGGCGAGAGTGCCGTCTTCACTCTCCTGGCGAAGATCCACGAAGCGCACTGCCGGCGGCAGGTTTCCCTTCGCCACCGTCCCCAGGAGCTTTCGGCTGATCATGCCGTAGGCCAGCGCGACGTGTTCGAGCGCGGCCTCGTTGCCCGGATCCAGGGCCAAAACGCGGTTGGCTGCCGCCAGAGCCTTTTCCGCCGATCCGGTTTCGAACTGCGACTCGGCTTCGGCCAGGAGTTGGGCGATGGCGGCAAGTCGGGCTCTCTCCGCTTCCTCCGCCTTGCGCGCCTGCAGGAGGCGGCTTTGAATCGACCGGGCCTGCTGGTTGGTCGGTTCCAGAACGAGTATCGACTGAAGTCGATCCAGGGCCGCGGCCAGTTGTCCTGCGGATTCCAGTTCCTGCACCTCGTTGAGTCCGTCGGCGATCGCGACGAGCCGATCGTCGAACTGCGGGTCGGCCTCTAGGTCGGCACGCAGCCCGTCCTGCGCCTGGTCGAGAAGATCCTGTATCTCCTCGCTGGGTTTGAGGGACAGGGCTTGGCGGAACCGGCTGGCCGCCTCGCTGTACTGACCCTCACGCAGCAGGACCGTGCCGTCTTCGACCAGGCTGGCCGCCCGCCGATCGTCCTCCTGCCCGCGCTCTCGCTCAGCGAGGCGCTCGCGAAGTCGATTCATCGCGGCCACGGCGTCCGGCTCCTCGGGCGCTACCGCCAGTGCCGGGTCGAGAGCGGCCATGGCCTCGTCGAGCAGGCCCCGAGCCTCCAGATCCCCCGCGTCGCTGAGACTCTGTGCGACGATCTGACGGATCTTTTCCAGCTCGTCGGCGGCCGCGGTGGCCTGGGCTTCCTGGGCGAGCCCCCGGTAGCGCTCGAGTTCTTCGCTCGCGGATTCCGACTCCGCGATGGCGCCCAGCCTCGCCTCAGTCTCGAACGCCTGGATGGCGGCTTCGAGTTGCCCCAGATGGTAATACGCGATGCCCAGCTTCAGATACGGAAAGTAGGGGGTGACCTTCATCCCGTAGCTGCGCACCCGGGCCCCGGAGTCGCCCTTTTTTTCCAGCGCCTCGTTGATCTCCTCGACCGCAACGGTCCATTCCCGGTCTTCGAGGGCGTCTTCGGCTTTGGAATAGTGTTCGTACCAGGGATCGGCACCGGCGAAACGCGCGATCAGAACCAGCGCCGCGCCGAGGATAAGCGCTCCGCCGCGCGATCGCGGATGACTGTCTGGCATATCGAGCGACACGAACGTCCGCCTTTTGTCTGGTGGTACCAGACGTGCCTGAACTGCTCTAGTATACAGCGCCGCGCCGGCGGCGGCTTGGCCGAGAAGTCCGGGCGCGGGTCTGCACGCGCGGGCGGCTCCTGCTACCGGTCACTGCGCTCATAGTGTGAAAGCCAGGCCTGGATGTGGGCGCGCAACGACGCCAGCGGAATCGTGCCGGACTCCAGCACCCGGTGGTGAAACGCGCCGATGTCGAAGTCCTCTCCCATGACGTCCTCAGCGCGCCGGCGCAGCGCGAGGATCTCCAGTCCGCCGGAGTCATAGGCCGTGAGCTGGCCGGGAAGAATGGCGATGCGGTCGACCATTTCGTCGGCGCGCGCTTCGGAAAACCGTCCGGACTCCAGCATGAAGTCGATCGCTCTTTGACGCGTCCAGCCCAACAAATGGAGTCCTGGATCAACGACCATGCCCCGCGCCGGCCACGCACGACGCAGGATCGGGCCGGTCGTGGTCCGGTACAGCCCCATTTCCTCGGCGAGTCCCTCGGCGTAACGAGCCCAGCCCTCTCCCGGGCCCGAGAACCAGATAATCCGGGTGACCGGGTGCAGCCCCTCAACGGATTTGGCCACCGCCACTTGAAGATGATGTCCGGGCCAGGTTTCGTGGAATGCGACGGCTTCGGCGTTGCCCCGGGACTGCTCCTCGGGCTGATGCAGCGGAATCCGATATTCGCCGGGCCGCTCGGTGGTGCCGGGGCGGTAGTGCGCCGACCGGCCGGTTCCCTCCTCGTGGGCTTCGAACGGGACGACCTCGACCGGCTGCGCCGGCATGTTTTTGACCCAGTTCGGCATTTCGGCCTGGGCCCTGCGAACCGCCTCGCGCGAAAAATCCAGCAGCTCTTGTCGGTCGGCAAACCGATCCTCCGGGTCGCCCTTCGCCCGCTCCATGATCAGCTCGAAGTCCTCGGTGCCGTAAGCCTCGCGGCCCAGTTCGATGACCTTCGCCTTGTTGGCGGCCACCGTCCTGGCGCCCAGTTCATAGACCTCCTCGCCCGGGCGGTCGAGCGTCGTATACGCGCGCAGTGACGCCTGGTAGCAGGCCAGGCCATCGGGATTCGCGGTGATGGAGAGTTCGGCGCGGGCGCGGTCCAGGTAGGAGTGGGCAAGAAAATCACGAAACCTTTTCAGCGCCGGATGAATCTGCTCGGCGACAATGTCGCGGGTTACTGCCGCGAACGCTGCGTCGTCGTCGCGGACCGCGGGGGAATAAAACGGCGACCGCTCGATCTCCAGCGCCAGCAGGCCGTCGACCTGGTCGATGACGCGCTTGACGACGGGCTTGGGCGCCGAGTACCCGAGTTCCAGACCGGCCTTCAAGTTTTCGATCTGCTGATCGACGTAAGCCGCGAGTTTGGACCAGCGGGCGAGCGACTGCGCTCTGAGCGCGGGTGTGCCCACGGGCTGGAGCTGGGCGATCCGCGCGTAGCCGGAGTGCCAGCCGCCCATCTGATTGACGAGCCACAGCTCTCGGCGGCAGACGCGCTGCGCGATCGAGGACTCGAGCGCTTGGCTCAGATACGCGTGCGTGATCCACTCGCTTCGTCCTAGCAGGGACTCGGCGTCGACGCGCTCCAGCTCCCGCAGCATGTCGTCCTCCGCCGCCTCTGCGCTGCGAAGGGCCGCCGGACTGACGTCCTGAATGCCGTCATGGCGAGCCAGGTCTACCCCCGAAAAATAGGCCGCCTCCGGCCTGCGTTCCAGGGTCTCGGTGTAGTAGCGATTGGCGACGGCGTTGACGATTGCCGCCGGATCGGGCGCCGGCTGAGACCGGGGTCGCGACGCCGGGCCGCAGCCGCTAACGGTGGCGACACAAATCGCAATCGCGGCCAAATGGCGAGTGGAACTCACGCGCAACTTTCGACTATCGATACCGGTTCCCCAGCCACGGGTCGGGTTTCAGTTCGCGGTCGTGGGCGCGCAGCGGGTGACGATCTTGGCTCAAGCGCTCATCCAAGTCCCACGGTTCGAACGCGTTCTTGACGTTGGACAGACCGGTGTCTTTCAACCCCGGAAAGTGGCGCAGCAGGACCGACTTCAGGTCGTTGTCGTCGATCCATTTCAGCCCTTCCGGGGTGTAGGTGTGGGCGCCGAAGTCGTCGGTGTAGAAGCGGTCGGTCTGCAGGCGCCGCGTCGCGTTGAGGATGAAGATCTGAAACATCGTCTCGCCGAAGCCAAAGTCCGTAGGGCGGTGAGACTCGGCCTCGGCCAGCGTGCCGATCATCAGGTCCAGGCGCGCGATTCCGGCCGGACCGTCTCCGTAAATCTCCGTCAGCGCCGCGACGACCTTCGGATCGTCGTTCAACGCGGCCAAGCTCGGCACCGGGGTCAGGCCGAGCTGCTCGCGAAACTCGTTGTAGCGCGGCACCCCGCGCTCGCGCGCGCGCAGGACGTCGATCGCGCCCAAGTCCAGCACCGGAAACCCGGGCACCGCCAGTTCCTGCAGAAAGCGCGGGTAGTTGTTCAGCACCAGGGCCCCCGGTTGTTGGGTCCCGAATGCACCCAGCAGGTCCTCGATCGGGACGCGGGCGGTGAGCTTGCGCGAACCGGCCAGCCGGGTCGCGGCGACCGGGACCTGCTCCAGCTCGCCGTTCGCGCCGCGAATGTCCAGGTGCTCCGGCAGCAGCGAGTGCAGCCGGTAGACCTCGACGAATTCCTCGGTCAGCCCGAACGGTGCGCCGTGATCGCGCCGGGGATTGCCGACGACCCCGCCCAGCTCGGGGTTCTTGATTCTGATCTCGGACAGCGTCCGGCGGTTCTTGCCCTTGCGCAACAGGTGAGTGGCCAGGCCATACCAGTTCGCGTTCAGGGCCTCGTCCAGACCGCGGTTGGGCAGGATCGCCGGGGTCCACTCGACGGTGTGGATCTTGGCCATCAGCGCGGCGTTGATCAGGCGCGCGACCTGGAACAAACACTCGTCGTTCCAATCCGGGTAACAGCCCTTCAGTCGATCGCAAATCGCGTTGTGTTCCTTGACGAAGGTCAGGTGAAGCAGCGCCAGTCCGACCCACCAGTTGCGCAAAAAACCGGTGTCCTCGACGCCGCGGCTGTCCAGTGGCAGCGTACCGTCGTCATGCAGGCGGAGCTTGCCGTCGGTTCCGCTGCGCAGCCGTCTCTGGGTGTCGATGTCGCTGCCGTAGATCTGCGAGCCGTCCCACCAGTGGGTGACCTCATTGATGTGGGTGAGAGGCGGGTCGCCGTCGCGCCGGGTCGGGTCCGGCTGGGTCCGGGGTATGCGCAGGCTGGGCTGGCCGAACTTGAGCCGGATCGGGTCGTCGTCGGCGAGCGGGATCTCGTGGACCTCGTCGCTCAGGTTCTCGCCGTGGGAGATCCAGTCGTGGTTCTGAAACTGGATCCAGGCTGCGGCCAGCAGGTTCAGGAACGGGACCGGCTTGGGCGCGCCGCTGCGGGTCAGTAAGCGACGGCTGATCAGGCGCGGATCGGGAACCAGCAGATCGTTCTTGGGTGGGCGCACCCGCGCGTTGCGCGGGAAGCGGGTGCCGGCCGCGCCCTCTTTCGGGTTGGCCAGGTTGTTCCAGGACCCGTCGGCGGTGCGGAAGCGCCGCACGCCCGGTGGCGGCGGCTGGTCCGGCGGCTGAAAGCCGACCAGGGCGCCGTCCGGATAGGCTGCTTTCAAGTTGTCCTTGTTGAGCCGGTCGCGCATGTAGGACAGGGTCAGGATGCCGAGCCAAAGCGGCCGGCGATACCAGTTGGTCCAGACCTGGTCGCGGTAGCCCAGCGTCTTGCCCACGAGCCCAGTCGCGCCGTTGAACAACACCGTCACAAGGGCACCGAAGAGGTCCTGAATCGGACGGCGCACCCGGGTCAGCAGACTCGGCCGTGGCGGCGGCCCGCAATCCGGCAGGTCCTCGGGCCGGGCCGCCTCGAGCAGCCGCTCCGGGTCGAAATAGACCGCCGCCGGTACCTCGCGCTGCGCCTCGGCGGAGGCGTTGGCCAGCGCCAGTGCGTGCATTTCGTCCCAGTCCTCGCGCTCCGGGCAGGCTTTACTCGCCGATTCGAAACAACGGGCGGCGAAGTCGTATTCTTCGCGCCGAAAGTGCTCCAGCCCCAGCCGCGCGTGTTCAGCTCCCGGCTCGAGTGTGGTCATCAATGGGACCGCCGCTTGACCTGGGTGCGCGGGTCGTTGCGGTCGGTGCGCCACAGCGGATGGTGAAAATGGATCACGAAATCGCCGTTGTAAGATGCCACCGCGGCGTCGAACACGATCCGGCCCAAGCGTCGCCAGTCGGTGATCGTGCGGCGCTCGTAAATGGGCAGACCGCGGGTGGTGCCGGTGTCCGACACGTCTATGTTGAAAACCAGCCGGCGCTGCGGCTGGGGGTTGCCGCGGTCGTAGATCTGGGCGAGCACCTCGTCGCGAAAGTCGAGTGCCTTGCCTTCGATGCGCGGCTGGTTTTGGTCGACCGTGAGTCGCATGAACTCGGGCGCGCGCGTCGGCTCGCCCTCGGGTTTGCCGAGTTCGGCGATTTCGTAAAGCTGGCGGATGCTCGGCTTCTTGTCCGCCCCCATGAACACCAGCCCGGTGGTCAACAGGATTGGGGTCCCGAGGCCCCGTCGCCAGGCGCGGGTGTCGGGCGCGTTGCGGGTCTCCGCGTCGTTGATGTAAGGCGTGTCTTCGCCGCCCAGGTCCTGCTGGGTAATGAACGCGGCCGGCTTCAGCGGGTGCGCGTGATCGGGGTCTTCGGTCGGGTAGACCTTGCCGACCAGCGACAGGGAGCGGGTGTGCCCGCGCCGCGTCTCGGTGCAGCAGGTCGAGTAGCGGCCGATGATCAGGCCTTTACTGCCGTCGCGAAAGTAGCCCGTGTAGGGACTGCCGGCGGTGATCTCCCAGCGTCCGGTCAGGCACACGCCGTTGGGATGCAGAAGCCGCCGGTAACCCTTGCGTTCCGGTCCCCAGCGCAGGTCGGCGCGGGAATCGACCGTGCGCCGCGACGCGCCGAGAAACCGGCCGGGTCGCCCGAACGGCAGGATGCCCTTGAGCAGCGGCCGCAAAGTCACCTTGTGGGTCGGCAGCGGCGGTTCATCCGGTCCGCCCCAGACCGAGTAATAGGGGTTGGCGAAGATCGCGTCGCGCACCTCGGAGAAGCGCGAGCCCTCGTAGTCCCGGTCCTCCTCAGAATACGCCTCGGGTCCGAAATATTCCGGGTCGATTTTCGCGCTCATGACCGCACACCTCGAGGTTTTTCCGCTCGGCTCACCCTACCACAACCACGGATCATGGCCGGGCTCGCGCGGACGGCTCCGCGGCGTGCGTGCCCGCATACTGCGCGGGTCGGCGAGCATGCAATTATCTGATTTAGCTCGGTAAAAGGACGGCGCCGGGTGGCGCTCGTGGAACCTGCGGGCTAATATCCCGCCACCGGTAAGATCATTCTGGAGGGGAACGATGAAAAGTATCGGCAAATGGGCGTTTCTGGCCGGTCTCGCGCTGGCGGTGCTCGCGGCCTTCGTGGAGCTGTCGTGGCTGCCGTGGCTGGTTGGCGGCCTCGGTTTGGTGGTCGGCTACCTGAACGTAGCCGAGTCCGAGGTCAAGCAGTTCCTGCCCGCGGGGCTGGCGCTGACCGTCGCGCTGTTCGTCATAGAACAGCAGCGCTTCAATCCCGAGTGGCTGACCAACATCGTGTTCTTTGAACGAGTGTTCGTGTCCCACGCGCTGCTGCTGGTGGGGCTCATGGCGGTGTTCAAGGTGGCGAAAGACTGACGGGCTGCGGGTCAGTCTTCGTCTCCCGGCGGCTCGTCGCCGACCAGCGCGAGCCGGCGTCCGGCGGGGTCGATCGCCAGCCGGGTGATGTTGGTGATTCCGTGGCCGGACAAATCGGCCATCAGGCGCCAGCCGTCGCTGGCCGTTCGCCGGCAGTAAAGGCGGCCGTCCGCGCCCATCCAATAGTCTCCAGCGGGCCCGATCGTGAAATCTTCCCGCTGCGGCAGGGTCTCGATCAGGCTCGCGATCTCGCCGCTGCCGGTGTTCAGCTCGCGGATCGTCCACGGGCCGGGGTCGCGCTTGGCCACGAATGCGATCGCCCCGGGTCGCGTCGGATCGGCGACGATCGCGCGGCCGATGTTCTCGGCCACCACGCGGGCTTGGCCGTCGGGCCCGATCAGCTGGAGCGTGTGCGGCTCCCCAAGCACGAACAGGGCGGCCACTCCGGGCCTGGCCCAAGCGTGGTAGCCGACCGGCTCTAGCCCCGGAAAGATCAGCTCCGGCGCCGATCCGTCCAGGGGAATCGACCACAGCCGCTGGCGCTGGTCGGCTTCCACCCGGACCACGGACAGCGCCGGTCGGCCCGGCATCGGCGTCGGCGAGTACTCGCTGTCGGCGGACTCGAGCACCGCCGACGCGGCGCCGGTCTCGATGTCGATCCGGTAGATGTCAGCCTGGCCCCCTTCGATCCGGGTGTAATAGACCGTCCGCCCGTCGGGTGAGAACGATGGCTGATTGTCGTAGCCAGGGCGCCGCGTCAGGTTCAGCGGCGGCGCCGTCAGCGTCGCGAGTTCGAGCAAATAGATGTCGGTGCCCGGCGGCTGGTCCTGGGCCGACAGCCGGCCGGCGAGCAACAGGACCGTGATCAGAGCCGGGAACACGACACGTTTCACGGCACGCAAACCTCCTGGTCCGGGGCCGACTTATCCTGCGCCAGTGCCGCCAGCAGCTCGTCGCCGATCACCCCTCGGCGCCAGCCGCAAAGACTCTTGGGCAGGCGCCGATGCTGGACCAGATAGACCAGCTGGCGGCGCCCACACAGTACCTCGGGCGCCAGCCGCAACTCGTCGGCCTTGCGTCTGACTCTTGACTTGAGCCGGTTCAAGACCGGCCGCTGCGAGCGTTCCAGCGGCGGCTTGGGGGCGGGCGGCGGTTTTTCAGTACGGGCATGGCGTACCAGTGCCACCAAGCGCTTGCCGTTGCGCTCGAGCGTGCGCGGCGCGATGTCGGCGCATTGCGACAGCGCCGCCAGCGAGTCGGGCTGACTGGTCGCGATCGCGTTGATCGCATCGTCGTCGAGCAGCCAGTTTCGCGGGCGATCGATTCGGCGTGCGGTGCGCTCGCGCCAGGCCACCAGCGCGTAGGCCACCGCGCGCTCGGCCGGGCCCAGCTTCCAGGCAAATTTCAGGCGCTGGAACTGCCGGCGCAAGATCCGCTCTTCGGTCGGCGGCGGCTGCGCCGCGCGGGCGCAATCCTCGACCGCCCATTCGCTGCGTCCGAGGCGTGCGAGCCGCTCTGACAGCAGCGCATGGATCTCGATCAGGTGCTCTACGTCGTGGGTGGCATAGGTCAACTGGGCCTGGCTCAGCGGTCGGCGCAGCCAGTTCGAACGGGTCTCGCCCTTGGGCAGATCGACTCCGATCAGTTCGCTCACCAGCGCCTGGTAGCTGAGGCTGGGCCCAAGCCCGACCAGCGCGGCGGCGATCTGGGTATCGAAAAAGCCCTGCAGTGGCAGGTCGGTGTAGCGATACAGAATCTCGATGTCTTCTGAGCCCGAGTGGATGACCTTGACCACGGCGGGATCGGCGAGCCAATGCTTCAGCGGCGTCCAATCGTCGAAACACAGCGGGTCGATCAAACGGCAGCAAGCACCGTCGAATAGCTGGATCAGGCCGAGCTGGGCGAAGAACGTACGGGTGCGCACGAACTCGGTGTCGATCCCCGCAACCCTCGCTCCGCTCAGATCGGCCAACGCAGTGTCCAGGCGCTCCGGAGAGTCGATCCATTCGATTCTCGGCAGTTTCATCCGCAATAGTCTACGAGGTCCGCCAAACGATTACAGGAGCGATGCAGCGCCCAGTCTCAAATCCAGCTCCCAAGTGCTTGACTTGGCAGGAACTTCGGCCCGCAGGTGGTGGTCTTCTGTGGGTGCATTGGCGCCTCGACAGACGATCTGATCAGACTCAAGTTTATCTTCTAATCAATTGATATACATAAAAAAATTAAAAATTCTCTGGCGATTTTCAGAATCGTCGGGGGAGCGCTTGCGGGGTTCTCCAAACGACTTGCGCTCGGTGCCCCTATGGCCTATTTTCGAGGGGCCCAAATTCGCCCCGTCCGCCTGCTGATGTTCGACCGCCGAGATTCCATAGCGCAATGAAAGCCGAAGGTCGCGACCTTTCGATCCAGAAGCTGCGCCTGGCCGTGGGGCTGGCCGGGCTGGTTCTGTTCGCGCTCGGCTACCTGGCGGTCGCCCATTTTCGATCCGAGCCGCCGCCGGGCCCCGGGGTTGGCGTCGACGAACCGGCGGATCCGCTTGGCACCGTCGCGGGTTCCGATCCCGGCGAAGAGGATCCGGATCCCGACCGCGAGCGCTCGTGGCGGGGCAAGGTTTCGATGGGCACCGGCGCTGCGGTGACCGACGTGGCCGCGGTCCTGGCGGCGGCCGACGAGGCGCTCGAGCAGGGGCGCCTGATCCAGCCCGAGGGCGACAACGCGCTGAGCCGCTATCTGGACATCCTGGAGGCCGAGCCGGACAACGAGGCGGCCACCGAGGGCGTCCACGCCATTGTGGTGACCCTGATGAAGCGGCTGAGGGGACACCTCGACCGGCGGGAAATCGACGCGGCGGCGCAACTTTTCCCGCTGCTCAATTCGCTGATACCCGAAGATCCGGACCTGATCGCGGCCGGCCATCGGCTGGAGCGACTGGAACACGCGGGTGAGCTGTACGCGCTAGCGCTCAAGGATCTTGAACACGGGCGCCTGATCCGGCCAAAGAATCGCAACGCATTGTCACGGCTCAAGCGAGCGGCGGGCCTGGACCCGGACAACGCGGTTTTTGCCAATCAACTGCTGGAACTGGAGCGACGTCTGGTCGACGACGCGCTGGCGGCG
>JBFGYD010000035.1:0-10275 GCA_041587615.1 Lysobacterales bacterium | reverse complement strand
GGCATGTATCTTAATATGCCTTATTAGTTATATATCTGTCAAGGCATATAAAAGCGCAACGACTTGAAACTGGCGATTCGGAGTGGGGCCGGTCATTGGGTTTGCTTCGTCCGCGCCGCCATGATCGGCTGGACCGTCAGCGACCGCGCTGCCTTGCCCGCGGCAGGACCCCGATCCGGTCGGCTGAATTTGGCGCTTGCCTGATTCTCGTCGCTGATCGGACGGATGAACCAGGTGCCTCTGGCGACGATCCCGTTGTCGTCGAAACCGGTGCCGGGCTCGAACTCGAAACCCGCACAAGTCCACCCACCGACGCCGCGACCGTGCGCGTCCAGCAGTCCGTCGAATCGGGTCAGGCCGCGCCAGAAGGCATGCCCGTCATCGGCCACGCCCGGTCCGCTCAGGTTCAATTCGTTCGGGTCGATCCAGGTCACCGCGGTGTCCGGGTCGAAGACGTCGGCAACGAACTGAAAGCCGTCGCCAGCCGGATCGAGGGTCGTCCGCGAGATGAAACCGCCGTGCACGCCTTCGTAGGTCACGTGGCCAGCCTCGGCATCTACGATATCGATCTCGTAGATCAACTCGAATCGGCAGTCGGCGGAGTTTTGGTCCTCATCGAAGCTCAGGGCCTCGCCGTGCAAGCGGAAAAACAGCGGCGTACTCGGTTGCGCGCTGAATTCCGCGCAGGTGACGTCGGGGCTGAGCCGCACCAGGCCGATCCGGCCCGCTCCCTTGGCCGCAAGCTGGTAGCTGAACTCGGCGGCCAGGCAGCTCGATAATTCGAGCGTAGCCTGGCCGGCTTCGACCGTCGTGACCGGGGCTGGACCGTCCAGCTCGCCGCCGGTGGTTTCGAACACGACCAGTTCGGCGCGGCCGCCGACGTAGGGGCCCTGCGCGGTCAGCCAGCGGTGGGCGCCGGCATCGAACGTGAACCACGCGACGAACAACTCGCCGCGACCCGAAACGACGTCGATGACAAAACCCTGCCCCGGCGTCGCCGGATCGTACCAGGCACCGGACATGCCGGCGTTGATCGTCACCGGCGAAACGCCGGCGTACAGGGCTGGCTTGCGGTCGAAGTCTCGTTGCGCCAGCGCCGGGGTCATCATGGCCCCAAGAACCCCTAAGGACGTACCCATCAACATCAACCTGCGCATGACCGATCTCCCACATGACCGTGGAGGTCAATCTAGTGTAGATCGTCCTTGGCCCGCGGGTGGGTCAGGAAATTGCTGGGTTCGCCCGAAATCCCGTCGATAGCAGGCTGCTAAACGAGCGCGTCCCGCGCCGGTTTTCTCAGCGCTGCTCCAGCGGCACGAACTCGCGCCGGGTGGCGCCGTTGTAGCGCTGCCGCGGGCGGCCGATCTTGTGCACCGGGTCGACCATCATCTCGTTCCACTGGGACACCCAGCCGGCGGTGCGCGCCAGCGCAAACAGCACCGTGAACATCGACGTTGGAAAACCCATTGCCTTCAGGATGATGCCGGAGTAGAAATCGACGTTCGGGAACAGCTTCTTGGACACGAAATAGTCGTCTTCCAGCGCGATGCGCTCCAGTTCCATCGCCAGCCCCAGCAGCGGGTCGCCGACGCCGAGTTCGCCCAAGACCTCGTCGGCGGATTCCTTCAGCACGGCCGCGCGCGGATCGTAGTTCTTGTAGACCCGGTGGCCGAAGCCCATCAGCCGGTAGGGGTCGTCTTTGTCCTTGGCGCGGTTGACATACTCGCCCACCCGGTCGGGCGTGCCGATCTCGCGCAGCATCTCGAGGCAGGCCTGGTTGGCGCCGCCATGGGCCGGCCCCCACAGGCTGGCGACCCCGGCGGCGATGCAGGCGAACGGGTTCGCCTGCGAGGAGCCCGCCAGGCGCACGGTCGAGGTCGATGCGTTCTGCTCGTGATCGGCGTGCAGGATGAAGATCCGGTCCATCGCCCGGGCCATCACCGGATTGACCTCATAGGTCTCGGCCGGGATCGAGAACGTCATGCGCAGGAAATTCGACGCGTAATCCAGGTCGTTGCGGGGATAGACGAACGGCCTCCCCTGGGAGTACTTGAACGCCATCGCGGCGATGGTCGGCATCTTCGCGATCAGCTGCAGTGACGCGCGCAGGCGCTGGGCCGGGTCGCTGATGTCCAGGCTTTCATGGTAGAAGGCCGACAGCGCCCCGACCACGCCGACCATGATCGCCATCGGATGGGCGTCGCGCCGAAATCCCTTGAAAAAGGTGATGATCTGCTCGTCCACCAGCGTGTGACGGGTGAGCTTGTGAACGAAAGCTTCCTTCTGCGTTGCGTTGGGCAACTCTCCGTTCAGCAGCAGATAGCAGACCTCGAGAAAATCGCTTTTTGACGCCAGGTCTTCGATCGCATAGCCACGGTGCAGCAGGATGCCCTCTTCACCGTCGATGAACGTGATCGTGGAGTCGCAGCTAGCGGTGGCGGTGAAGCCGGGGTCGTAGGTGAAATATCCCAACTCGCGATAAAGCGTGCGGATGTCGATCACCGCCGGACCGCAGCTACCCTGAAGCAGCGGTAGCTCGATCTCCTTACCGCTGGCGTTGTCCCTTAGGGTAACCGTCCCCGCGTCTGTGTTTGCCATGGCTTGCTCCTTTGCTGTCGGTGGCCGCGGATGGGGCCCGGTCCCAATCATCCGCCGCCACAAGTCTACTGCATTTGTCGGTTCAACCGCCGCTGCCGCCGAGGTAGAACTCATCCAGTTGTCGATAGACCGCGGGATACGCGGCTTTCAGCAGCGCCGGGGCGGCAAAATAGTACTCGCTGGTCACGGCGAAAAACTCCGCCGGTTCGCTGGCGGCGTAAGGATCGATCGAGGCCACGCCGCGCCGATCCTGGTCGCGCAGGTCTTCGAACGCGGCGCGCATGGCCCGTTCCCAAGCGCGCGGGTCCATGCCCGGCCGCAGCGGCGGGTAGCCGTCAGCCTCGCCGTTGCGCATGTCGAGCTTGTGGGCGATCTCGTGGATCACGACGTTCTGGCCCTCCTCGCCGAACACCGCGTCCTCCTCGATGTCGGCCCAGGACAGCACCAGTCCCCCCTGGTGCTGCGCTTCGCCGGCCAGAACCCGGTGGTCTTGCTCGACCAGGCCGTCGCGGTTGTAGTGCGAACGCCGAGTGCGGAATTCCCCCGGATAGACGTAGATCGAGTACCAACCGTACAGCCACTCATAGCCCAACTCCAGCACCGGCAGGCAGGCTTGGGCGGCGATCGACAGGCGCATCGATTCATCCAGTTCGAGGCCGGCCGCGCCGTAGATGTCCTTGTCGTTCAGGAACCAGGTGGCGTGGGCGCGCAGCCGCGCCTGGCGCTCAGGGTCCAGTCGCTGTAGCAGCGGCAGCTTGGCAACGGTTGCGCGCCAGCGCGCTTCGCCGATCGGTCGCCGCTCGAGCAGGCGCCGCCGCCGCCGCTTTTCCAGCCAGTTCAATAGCACTTCGGTTCGGTTGCCGAGTCGCGGTTGCGTCCCGGGAAGCATAGCCGGATCGCGATGCAATTGTTCGCCTGCGGTGCCCGAGGGGCTCGGCGGAGCCGTTGGTCGACCCTCAGCAACCACTGGTCGGGGACCGTGTTAACGACCGTTTCGTGATCCCGCGGGAAGTCAAAATATTTCCTAATATCAAACGATTGAAGCAACCGCTTGGTCTATAATCTTTAACATGTCGGCGATTATTCGTTGGTCAGTCATCATCGGCTTGCTGCTGCCGGTCGCGCGCGCCGCGGTGACCGACACGCCCGCAAGCTGGTCGCTGTTTACGATCATCGACTACACGTTCAACGGCAGCCCCGTGCGTGACGTCGACGGCGACGCCGGCACCGACACGAGCCAGGGCGGCTCCGGCGTCAGTCCCCGCCGCACCGACATCGCCTCGGGCGCCACCAGCGCGGCCAACGCCAGCGCGGCCAACTGCAATCCGCCCGTCGCGGGCGGCTTGTGCGGCCCTCGAACCTCGGTTTTTTGGGGCTACTACGACGGCGGCACGGTCTATGCCGGCAGCCAGTGCAGCAACCCGGCGGGCGCTGGTTACGACGCCAACTTCCAGGATGATTTCATCCTCTTTCGGCTGCGCCTGAACGGCAACCCCGGTACCAACGGCGGTCTGACATCCAATCACTGGAACATCCTGCTCGACATCGACGGCGACGGCTACAAGGAATTCTACGTAGACATCGACGGCACCCACGCCGGCGGCAACAGCCCGGATCAGGTCAAGATCTTCTACGAGAATCTCAACAGCAACAAGCTGTCGAACTCCACCACCGCTTTGCGCAACGTGTACCGCGCGTGCAACACGACGACCGCCAGCGGTAACTGCGCGACGTCGCATACCCGGGTGATAAACATCGGTGACGGCACCGGCGAGTATTACCTCGACGTACAGGTGCCGCTGATCGGGTTCGTCAACGCTTCCGGGGTGCAGCAGATGTGTCCGAACACCCCGTTCAATCTGTTCTTCTCGACCAGCGCGTCCAACACCAACCCGCTGCAGAAGGATTTCAGCATGCCCTGCCCCGGGGCCACCCAGACACCGGAGCAGCCGTGCGATTTCGGCGACACGACGCCGGTTTCGCTGAAGCACGTCTCCTCCCGCCGGGTGGGCAAGCACTACCTGATCGAGTGGGAGACCACGGTCGAAGCAGCCCACGCCGGATTCGAGCTCTACGCGGCCGGGCCCGCCGGCCAGCTACGGCCGCTGGAGCTTGACGACTCCCGCAGCGAGCGGAGCGCGTCGCACGGACGCCGCTACCGGGCCACCCTGACCCAGCCGGTAATGTCGTTCTATTTGGCAGATATCAGCGTCCAAGGTGAGCGCCGCCTTCACGGTCCGTTCTTCATCGGCCGCAACTACGGCGCGCAGCGGGACGCCGCGGCGATCGACTGGGCCCCGCTGCAAGTTTCGCTCGATCGCCATCGCGATTCGGAGCGGAAAAAGGGCCGCGCCCGGGTCGGCGCGGCGCTGACCCGCAAGACGGCCGGCGCGGCGACGCCCCTGGCGGAGCTGACCGTCGATCGGACCGGAATCGTGCGGGTGCGGTTCGAAGATCTGGCCGAAGCCGGCGTCCGCGCGCCGCTCCCGGCTCGGGACCTGGCGCTCAGCCGCGGTGGTCAGCCGGTACCCGTCTGGCTGGTCGGCGGCGCGCAATTCGGCCCGGGGGACTATTTCGAATTCGTCGCCGAGGTCGAAGAGAGCCTGTACGCGAGCCACGCGCTATATTCATTGGCGCTTGATCGGCAGGCCGCCGAGCGAATCCCGTTCCGTGGCGACAAGGTCAAGCGAAACAAACCTCCGACCGAGTTTTACCGTCATCGGGAGCGCTTCGCCCGCCAGGCCGAGTACAGTTTCGCCTCGCCGACCGGCGATCCTTGGTTCGACACCGCCATGCTGTCCGCCGGCGTTCCCGAGCAGCGGGAGTTCACCGTCCTATATGACGCGGTCTACCCCGACGGTGGCGAAGCCGAGTTGATCGTCGAACTGTGGGGTGTCACCGACTGGCCCGCCGATCCGGATCACCACGTGGCGCTGACCTTCGCCTCCGCCGCGGCCGATGTGCGCTTCGACGGCTTGACGACCGAGACGGTCTCTTTGCGAACGCCGGCGTCCGATCTGTTGGAGACCGGCGGTGAGCGGATCTCCATTGTGCTGCCCGGGGACTCGGGAGTTCCGTTCGATCTGGTCAACCTGGAAGCAATCGAGCTCGAGTACCCGCGCCGGTTCGTCGCCCGGGACGGGATGCTGGACGCGCATTCCGGGGGTCACTGGTTCGAGGTGGAGGGGCTGATCAACGCGCCCAGCGTGTATCGCCAGCGCGGCGGCAAGCTGGAGCGGCTCGCCGCCGAGCCGACCGCAACCGGCGGGTGGGCGGTGCCGGCCCATTCGCAAAGCGCCCGCTACCTGATCGCCGAGCCCGGCGCCATCGTCGCCGCGGACGTCGCACCGCCGCATGCGGTCAAAACGCTTTCCGGGCAGCCGCTGGATCTGCTGATCGTCTCCCACCCGCTGTTCTTCGACCAGGCGGTGAGCTACGCGGCGTACAAGACCGCGGCCGGAATCCGCAGCGAGGTCGCGGACGTGGAGTCGGTCTATCGCAGCGACGGCGCGGGCGTTCCCGACGCGGGTGCGCTCGCGCGTTTCATCGCCCGCGCCGCATCGCAGACCGGCCTGAGCGCGGTGCTGCTGGTGGGCGGGGACACTTACGATTATCTCGGCTACGGCGACAGCGGCTCGATCAGTTATGTTCCGACGCTGTACCGCCAAACCGATGAGTTCATCCGCTTCGCGCCTGCCGACGCCCTGTTCGGCGACCTCGACGAAGACGGCGTCCCCGAAATCGCCGTGGGCCGCTGGCCGGTGCGCTCGGTGGCGGAAATGGAAGCGGTGGCTCTGAACGCCGTGGCTTACGAGGCACGGCCGCCGAGCGACGAGGTGCTGTTCGTGGCCGATCGCAACAGCGGCGTCGCACGGTTCGCGGACAACAGCGAATTTCTGCTCGCGCGCTTACCCGGCGCATGGGCGGTCGAGCGCATTTATCTTGAGGAACTGGGCCTCGGCGTGGCCCGCGCCGGCCTGCTGGCGGCGCTGAACCGCTCCCCGACTCTGGTCAGCTATTTCGGCCACTCGTCGTTTGCCCGCTGGTCCTTCGACAACCTGCTGTCCGCGGTAGAGGCCGCCGCGCTGGTCAACGAATATCCGTTCGCGGTCACGCAGCAGGGCTGCTGGAACACCTATTTCGTCGATGCCGCGGCGAACACGATGGGGCACGCGCTGATACTCAATCCCCTGGGCGGCGCGGCCGTGGTCATGGGCGCCTCGGCGCTGGCCGATTCCCGCCACGAAATGGACCTGGCGCTGGAGCTGATTCCGGCGCTGACTCGGATGCCGGTCGGTGAGGCCATCCTCCAAGCCAAACGGGCGCTGGCTCAGACCCGCCCCGATGCCGACGACATGCTCGCCGGCTGGACCCTGCTCGGCGATCCGACGCTGCGCTTGCGCTGATACCGGACCCGCGTCCCCGTTCCCCTGGGTCGGTGACGATGCAGAAGTCATTCTGGCCCCGGTGGCGCTGGGGGTAGCTGCGCCACCGGGCTGGTCCCGGTCGATGCGCCGGGCGGTAACCTCGGACCGGCCCCGGCGACCACGATACCTGCGCCGACTAGTATCTGACACTCCAGGTAGCGCAATTCGATACTTTTTCAAAGGCGCTTGTTGCCAGCGAAAAAAGGGGCCAGGTTCATTTATTCGTCCACCTGAGAACGGTCAGCGAGCGTCTGGAAAAATGCGAAAAAAGGGGCCAGGTTCATTTATTCATCCACCTGAGAACGGTCAGCGAGCGTCTGGAAAAATGTGCCTGACCCCTTTTTGCGACAACCACCTCACGCGGCAGGATCGACGAAGTCTGCTGCCGGCGCTGGCCTTGGGAATGCTGTTGTCCGGATGCACCGGCGCGCGAACGCAGACGTTGGAGCCGCCCGCGCCTGCGGCATTCAGCTATCACGGCTACGAGGTCGTCACCGGGCCGGCGACCCAGCGGCAGACCGTCTTGACTGGTTTCCTTCTAGGCGGCGACATGGCGGACCTGGCCGTGCTGCATGCCGACGCAAACGGCGCAAACCGCCTGTGCATCTATTCGTTCCGCGACGGCGCCTGGTCGCTGGTGATCGACACGACGCTGCGTCATGAAGTGCTGTTCGTCGATCTGGCCCGCATCGACGGTCGTGATCGCCTGATCACCTACGAGCCGGGTGGACTGAACTGGTTCGACCCCGAATCGGCGACGGAACGAGCGCTGCTCTCGGTTGACTCCAGCTACCGGCGCGCGACCGACGAGGAGTTGCGGTCGGTAGGCACGATCCACAACGAGATTCCGCGCGTGGACATTAGCCGGGATTTGAATGGAGACGGACGCGACGACGTGGTGTTGCCTGAATTTGACGGCTTTTGGATCGCCACGCAACAGGCCGGCGGCGCGTTCACAGATCCGGTAAAACTCGGCCCGCCTGAACCGTTTCTCGACGAGCAGAGCTGGATGGACGAGGCGCGCCGCTACCGCCACCTGGGCATCAGCTCCTTGACTGTCCCGCTGTATCTGAGCCGCGTCCATCGACTGGACTACAACCGCGATGGTCGCAGCGACCTGGCGTTCTGGAACCAGGACCACTTCGACGTCCATCTGCAGGACTCGAGCGGCCGGTTCGACCCGGTCGCCAAGACCTGCACGACGGAGGTGTCATTCGACTCCGACGGGGTCTATTCGCATTTGTTTGGATTCCGGGAAGCGAGCACGTTCTCGCTGATGTTCGGAACCCGCGCGAGTACCCAGCGAACGGTGCTGTACTCGCTGCGCGATTTGAACGGCGACGGGGTCGCCGATCTCGTCACTCAGTCGCTGAAAGGCCGGAGCCTGCTGCGGCAGAGAAGCACCTACCGGGTGCATCTCGGAAAGCCAATGCCGGACGGTATCATTTTTGAAAAGGACGCCGACTCGGTCATCCAACCGCGAGGAAGGGCCGGCGGCCTGCAGGTCTCGGGGTACGCGTCCCAGTCGTTTGACGATTTCGACGGCGATGGCCGGACCGACGTCATGTTCCGAGACGTCAACGTCGGGCTCGGCGGCATGTTCCGCGCGCTCGCCGGCAACAGCGTCCCGGTGAATCTCGAGTTCTACCGCGGCGAAGACTACGGCTACTCCGACGATGCCGCGATCAGGCGCAAGATCAGGCGTTTTGCCCCGCTGGACGGACCGGGCAAGGTCTTCTTCCCGCCGGTGTTGATGGGAGACGTGAACGGCGACGGGCGCTCGGACCTGCTGGTGGGGCACAGCCCGCAGGAACTGCGCGTGTATCTGGGCGTGCCCGGACCGGACCTGCTGTCGCGGCAAGCGCAGAAGGTGGAAGTCGCCCTACCCCCGGATGAGCGAAACACCTGGCTGGCGGACCTCAACCGCGACGGCAAGCTGGACCTGATCGTGCACCACACCCCCACCGGCCACGCGCCCGAAGCGCCGCACCGACTGACGACGCTGATCGCCCGTTAGGGCCGGTGGGATCCTCCCTCAACGGAAGCTTTTCGGAACGTACAACGTCGCCGCCGGCCTGAACATCGACAAGAACAGGTCGACCCCAAATTGGTACGGCGAAAAAACCGATTACAACATGCCCATCCAAAAGCATGCTTTACGGGTAGCAGGGCCGAAAACCCCCGATTTGACTCCCGCCGAGCCACGACTATCCACGTATGCTCTGCTGAGACCGGTCCTGAAAAACACGGCAGCGGAAACTGCTATCGGAGACGTCGCAACGTCGGGAAAAACTGCACACGCCAATGGATCCTGCCGAGTGATAGAATTAACAATCGTCGGCAAGGTGCCCGAAGTGGACGGTCGCTGAATACCTCAATGATTTCTCTGATGATTCGCCCCCAATATTACTTCAGACTTTCCGACCAAGGTTTGCTCGCTTGGGATATTCGCCGGCTAATTGCGTTGACCTGCGATTTTCCTGTCGAGCGCGTCCAACTCGCCGATATTGCCGAATTGGATGAGACACACTGGTACGAGCATGAAGGAGACTCGCCAACTTGCCGATCGTTGCTGGAACACATGCGATTGATTGATGAAGTTGATTTGAGCTATCCGATCATTGTCGATCGAGCTGGTCGAGTAATGGACGGAATGCACCGGGTTTGCAGGGCTGTGCGGGAGGGCAAAGAAAGCGTACTGGCGGTTCGATTTGTCACTGACCCGGAACCCGATTTTGTTGGTTGTAAACCTGACGAACTGCCTTACGACGAATGACGGCTCCTGGCCGATTTTAGACGTAGCCTGTATAGCTACTTTTCGCCCAAGTGTTTGCGAAAATACTCGACAATGGTCCGGTAGGCGTGGGTTTCCGTCTTGACCCCCTTGAGACCGTGTTTGCCGCCGGGGTAGGTCATCTGCGCGAACAACACGCCTGAGTCCTGCAGCGCTTTGAACACCTTGGTCGAGTGGGTGAACAGCACGTTGTCATCCGCCATGCCGTGCATGATCAGCAGCGGTCTGGACACGCGATCGGCGTATTCGAGAACAGACCCCCGTGCATACCCTTCGCGATTGCTTTCCGGGGTGCTCATGTAGCGTTCGGTGTAGTGCGTGTCGTACAGGCTCCAGTCGGTCACCGGGGCGACCGAGACCCCGGCCGCGTAGGCGTCCGGATGCTGCATCATGTTCATCAGCACCATGTAGCCGCCATAGCTCCAGCCGAACACGCCGATGTGATCCTGATCCACG
>JBFGYD010000034.1:0-10333 GCA_041587615.1 Lysobacterales bacterium | reverse complement strand
TTGCACGGCGGGTCTTCGAGGCTGGTGAAACGCAGCGTATGCACGTAGCGGTGGGGCGGGTCGAACTCGAGCACCTCGCCGACGACTGACGTGTACTTGCCGTCCTTGCTGATCATCCGAAACGGCGCACCCTTGCGCAGCCCGCTGACCGTGTCGTAGCGGGCGTTGAAGAAAAACGGCAGCAGCACGTCGTCGCGGGTCAATTCAGCCCACACCCGGTCGATGGGCGCGTTGATCGTGGTCCTAAAAACCGATTTGGCAGGCTTCGCCATGGCTGTTTCCTCTTCAGTTTTGCGGTCGTCGGGACGACCGCGCGAGTCTCAGGATTTGCCCTCGGCCCGGTTTTTGATCCGGGCGATCCGGTGCGACCACAGCGCGCTGAACTCGTCGGTCCAGCGTTCGTGGATCATCTGGATCGGCACCGAGTTGAAATAAAGCGACCGGGTGCGTCCTTCCTTTTCAGAGATCAGCAGGCCCGCGCGCTCCAGCACGGTCAGGTGCTTCATAACGGCGATCCGGCTCATGTCGAAGTGGCGGCAGACTTCCTTGACGCTGCACCCAGGGCTGGCCTTGACGATGTCCAGGATTTGGCGCCGGTGCCCGTTGGCCAGCGCGTGAAACACCCGATCGACTGATTCTCCCTTCATAAGTAACCATATGGTTACATATCATTCGAAACTTGTCCAGGGCACGCGGCGCGCGCCGAGAGCGATCCTTTAGACGCGGCGCAGACTCGGGGCCATCAGGCGCGGACCGCGAGCAGCGCAACGTAGACCAGAAAAGCGCCTCCGAGCAAGGACAGCACCCCCAGAGGGCGGAAGTATTTACCGGTTTTCTCGACCGACCAGACGCCGAAACGCCGATGGACCGACGGCGGGGTCAGCATCAAGCCGGCGCCGACCGCCACCAGCATGTAGCCGAACGCCTTGAACGTGATCGGGAAGCCGGAGTCTTCGGCGTAGAGGATGAACGGCAGACCGAAACCGATGCAGATCGCGATTTCCAGCGGGTGCATGTAAGGCAGGCGAATATAGCGAAGCGCCATGTCCACCCACAGATCGGGCTTGGCGACCATCAGCACGCTCAACAGGACGATCAGTACGCCGTAGGTCGCGATGATGTACATCGGGCTGCCGTCCTCAGGCGCGCTTGATCATGCGCAGCGCGACGATCAGCACCACGGCGCCGAACGTGGCCATGACGATGCTGCCGATGAATCCGCCATCCGTCGTGACCCCGAGCGCTTCGAACAGAAAGCCGCCGACCAGCGCGCCCAACACGCCGACGACGATGTCGCCGACGACGCCGAACCCGCCGCCCTTGACCAACACCCCGGCCAGCCAGCCGGCGATCAGTCCGACCAGAATCAACCAGATCAGGCTCATCCGCTGCCCCTTTTCTTCGGTTGATCTGGATTATAGGACGTGGGAGAGCGGAAAGCGTGGGGTCGCGGGGGCAGAAGACACACCCGGGGTCGTCACGGGGCGTTTTTGGCGGCCGTGTGCTCGAGGAAGTCCGGCAGCGCCCGCCACCCTTCGGCCCGCGCACGCGCATTGCCCGCCACGTCGTTGTTCCTGTCCGAGGTGCTGCGCTTCGTCATGCAGCTCGTCTACTACCGCCAGGGCACGTAGCCGTGGCCGCCGCCAAGACCCTGATTCACAACCAGATCAGGACCCTGCGTTTCCGCCAGGACGAGATGACCCAGCAGCAACTGGCCGAGCGGATCGGAATGACCCGGCAAACCGTCAACGCGATCGAAGGCGGCAAGTACTCGCCGTCGCTGGAAGTCGCGTTCCGGATCGCCCGGGTCTTTGACAAGCCGCTGGAGGAAGTCTTTCAGTATGAGGCGGACGACTGAACGGCCTTAGTGGCAACGGCGACCAGGCGCTCCGCCTTGTCGTCGTAGGGTTCGCCCTTGAGGTTCCCGTACGCCGCGACGGCGGAAAAGCCCGCTTCGCTGAGAAGCGCCCGCAGTTCGGCGGCGGAGTACAGGTTGTAAATCAAATTGAAGGTGTGAGCGCGCTTCCCCTGGACGTAGACCCAGGTCGCGCGGGAGCGCGTCCAATCCTCACATACGACGTTGCGGTGAAAGATGAGATCGCCGCTCGGCATTTCGTAGGATACGGTCTCGGCATTTTCTCGGGCATGAATTTCCTTACCCCGAACGTCGATCAGCAGCCGTCCACCGGGCCGCAGCGAATGAGCAGCGTTTTCAAGCACCTTCAGGTCGTCTCGCGAATCTTCGAAATAGCCGAAGGAAGAAAACATGTTGATGATCAGGTCGAACGATTCGGCTCGCCTGAAACCGCGCATGTCTTCGTTGACGAATTCGACCGCGACGGATTCCCGCTCGGCGTAGGCTCTCGCTTTTTCGAGCAGAAACCCTTCTAGGTCGACCGCGGTGACGTCGAACCCGGCCTTGGCCAGCGGCACGCTGTGGCGGCCTGGCCCGCAGCACAGATCGAGAACCGACCCCTGGCTGACCCCGGAAAGCCGCACGATGTCGTCGATCTGCTTTTTGGCCTCGGCGAAGGACTTGGGCGGAAACATCCAGTTGTAAAAGAGCGACCAGAACGCGGGGTTCGAGAACCACTCCATGATGGGTCAGTCGGCGAGTTCGTGACTTGCACCGAACCAGAACTCGACCTCGGAGGTGTCCACTTCAAAGCGCGCGCTATGCTGCTGGCCGGGCTTCAGGTGGTACCAGTCGCCGGGTCCGTAGCGCGTTTCCGCGCCGTTTACGATCAGAATCAGCTCGCCCTGGGTAATCACCCCGCAGTTCTCGGTCAGGTGCGTATGGGGCTCGATCGTCGTGCCGGCCGGATAGGACGCGAACAGCACCTCGCAGCCCGACGCGCTGAGCCGATAGGCATCAAACGGACCCTCGAACGGGAGCAGCGCGCGAATCCGCTCCGGGAAGTGTTCGCGATCGCTTGAGCCGCTTTCAGGCATGAGGGTCGAGCTTGAAGACGCGGCGGGCGGTGCCGGCCAGGACCAGCCGCGCGGCTTCGTCGCCGAGACCGAGCTGGTCGAAGCCTTCCAGACAGGCGGCCGGGGCCAGCATGGGATAGTTGCTGCCGAACATGACTTTTTTGGCGCCACGCCCGCGCATGAATTCGGCGAAGTCCGCCGGGTAGCGCGTCGCCTTGTAGGCCGACGTGTCGATGTAGACATTCTCGAACTTGGTCGCCAGCGAGATGATCTCACTCGTCCACGGGGCGCCGATGTGCCCGGCGACGATACGCAGCTCCGGGAATTCCAGCGCCACGTTTTCCAGGTACGGAATCGGCCGCCCCGGTTCGGAAGAGAGCAGCGGGCCAGTGTGGCCGACCTGCAGGCAAAACGGCACGTCCAGCTCGATGCACTCGGCGTACAGCGGATAGTATCGGCGGTCGTCCGGCGGCAAACCCCACAGCCAGGGCACGATGCGCAAAGCGCGAAAACCGAGTTTCCTGACGCAGCGTCGCAGTTCGCGCACGCCAACCATCGGCCGCCCGAGGTCGACCGATGCGACGCCGATCAGCCGGTCGGGGTGCTCACTAACCGCCGCCGCAACCTCGTCGTTGTCGATCAGCGCGCCCCGCGGGCCCCACCAGGCCGCGACCAGGCCCAGCGCGACGCCGCCCTGATCCATCGCGGCCATCGTTGCCGACAGCGGGATCTCGCCGCTGAAGTCCTGCCGCGTCCAGCGCTTTAGCGAGTCGAGAAACGGCTGTTCGAGGAAGCGCCGCGTCGGGTGCTGCATCCAGACGTCGACGATGTCAGTCTGCCGTCCCGCCATGATCGGTGCCTTGGCTATGCCGCGCCCCGCGCCCGCCGGGGGCCGAAGCGCTTCGCCGCCCGCGCGCGCGCCGTGGCCGCCTCGGCTTCGCGGTTCTTCGGCGGAGCCGAGGTGACCAGCGAGTCGATCAGCTCGCGGGCGACCCCGGAGGTTCGCTCCACCGCGCGCTCGAAGGCCGCCTCGTTGGCCTTCGACGGCCGGGTCGTGCCGCTGAGTTTGCGCACGAACTGCAGCGCCGCGTCGCGAACCTCCTGATCGGTGGCCGGGGGTTCGAAATTAAAAAGCGTCTTGATGTTTCTGCACATACCTTGTCGCCTTGTGCCTGGTGGGTTAGCAGCCTCGAGTGTACTTGATGCTGACCCGGAGGTGTCCGGTGGGGCCGTAGAGTTCTTCCACCGGGATCCGGATCTCCGGGACGGGTCTCAGCGGCGGCGGGTCGCCCTCCTCGCACCACATGTCGGCTTGCTGCTCGGGGCGCGCGCGCAAGATGCCCTGCGCCACCCCGAGCACGAAAAGGTCCCCTCTGGGTGCGCTGATGATGTCCCCTGCTTCCAGCAGCCTCACCCACGGTTCTTCCCGCAGCCAGGCGGCGTTGACCCAGACGGGTTGCGGAAAGGGATCGGCGGGCAGCCGAAACCAGGTTCCGCGCCGATCGAGAAAGGTCTGGTGGAAATAGGGTCCGTAGCCCCAGTCCACGTCCAGCAAATCGGGCGAGAACTCGACTCCGGTCTGTCCCATCGCCGGCCGATACCAGGCGTGCAGCCCCTGTCCCGGCGCGGCCCGGACCACGATCGCTCCGAGCGACGTGGACTTCGTCCCGGGCGCGTCCCGCAGCTCGATGACGAACTCCTTTGGCGCCAGCATTTCATCCCGGCACGCGCGCCGCTCGCTGGTGCCGGGGTCGGTATGCGAGCAAAGCTCCGGCAACCGGTTCTCGTTTTCGAGCCATCCGATCAGCGGCCCGGTGAACAGCCCCACCCAGCCGACCTCGTCTTGCTTCCCCGGCGGCTGGGCCAGCGAAACGGATTGAGCGCCAAAAAGGCAAACCCAGACAGCCACGAGAAATGTGCGGATTCGCTGGCCGATCATCGTCTCCGGCTCCGAGCGTGGAACCGTACTCTAGCAAAAGTGCGAACCGCTCTTGTGGTATTCAGACAGCGGCACAAACCGAGCCGGCCATCGATACCCGTCCGCGTCCTTCGAAAGCACCCCGACGCCGACGATCGCCTCGCGGTCGATCGGGCCGTAAACGTGGGGAAACAGCGCCGCGCCGGCCAGGTGGGAGGTACCACCAACGGCAATCGGGGCCGGCGCCTCGTAGCGGGTTTCGGCGGTCAGGCGGGCGGGATCGATCTCCAGCAGCAGCACCGGGACGGCGGCTTGCGCATAAAAATCATTCGCCACCGCGATCACCGAGTCTTCAAGCGCGCAGTGCACGAAGCCGTCGACGGCCAGATTGGGTGGGCGATAGGCATGACCTGCGAGCTGCGCACGAAAGTCCGCTTCGGTCGTAATGTGGTAAATCACCGCTCGTGCGCAATCCGATAATCCGGAAGCTCGTCCGGGACATCGTAGAGTGGCTTGATCCGATCGAAGGGGTCCGCCGGCAGCCGATCCGGGGTGCAGCCGTTCCCCAGATCACGAGCCATCAGGAGCGACAGCCGCGCCCTTGCTGCGTAGTCTTCGGCACGGACAGCGAAAATCTTCAGCGATTCGGGCCTGGAGCCCGCGCGCGCGCCTATTTCGTCCGCCAGCGCCGATGCAACTTCCGCGGGTTCCCGGCCGAGCGCAGGGAGCGTAATGCCCCTCAAAGTAACCTCCCCGGATTCCGTCACCTTCCCATAATCGACCGGACTCAGTAGGCCTCCACAACCGATGATTCTGCCGTACAGGTACAGGCGATCATGAGCTTGAATCACATGGCTTTCAGCCGAGGAGGCGCACGCGCTGGACGAAATGCCAAGCGTCACGAAAACACCGACGAGCATCAAGGCCGATCTGAGCACGGTGGATACCTCCAGCCGATCAGCATCAGTGTAGCGCAAAAGACGCCGGGATCGTTTCTGTCGGCGGGCCGCGTCGATTTCGCGCCAGCTCGTTCGTCTAGGATATAACTACCACGACGAAGGAGAGGACCATGAGCGAATTTATGCTGCTGCTGCACGAGAACCCGCAAGGCTTTGCCTCGCTTTCGCCGCAGGATATCCAGACGGTGATCGGTGAATATTCGGCCTGGCGCGAGCGGCTCGCCGGCGAGGGCCGACTGGCCGGCGGCAACAAGCTCAAGGACGAGGGCGGGCGCTGGCTCACCGGTGGCAACGGCCAGGTGCGCGTGGTCGACGGACCCTTCAGCGAGGCCAAGGAGGTCATCGGCGGCTACTTCATGATCAAGGCGGCCGACTACGACGAGGCGGTCGAGATCTCGCGCGATTGCCCGCACCTGCGCTATGGCGGGCGGATCGAGCTGCGCGAGATCGATGCGATCCACGACTAGCGCACGAGTTTGCCAATGACCCGAAACGGGGCGGCGGCGGTACGGAACTCCCTGGACCTTCTGTTCCGCCGCCGCGCCGGCCAGCTCGCCGCGACCCTGACCCGGGTCTTGGGGATCGAGAACCTCGATCTGGTCGACGACCTGGTGCAGGACGCCTTCGTCCAGGCGCTCAAGAAATGGCCCTACGCCGGGATGCCGGACAATCCGGGAGCCTGGGTGCTGGCCGTGGCCAAGAACCGCGCGGTGGACGTCCTCCGCCGGCAGGGGCGCTGGCGGGAAAAGCGCGACGAACTGGAGCGCTCGATCCTGCCGGCCCTCGAGACCGGACGGGTGTTTTTCTCAACCGAACTCGACGACGATCAACTGCGCCTGATGTTCGCCTGCTGCCACCCGGCACTGTCGCGCGACGCCCAGGTGGCCTTGACGCTCAAGACGGTCGGCGGCTTCGGCGTCGACGAGATCGCGCGCGCCTTCTTGACCGCCAAGGCAACCGTCGCCCAACGGCTGGTTCGCGCCAAGCGCGCGCTGCGCGACCGCCGGATCGAGCTTGCAATTCCGGCAGCGGACGCCCTGCCGGCGCGACTGGACCCGGTGCTGGAGGTGTTGTACCTGCTGTTCAACGAGGGCTATGCCGCCACCGCCGGCGACGAACTGGTGCGCGCGGATCTATGCGATGAGGCGGTCCGGCTGGCTGAAATGGTCGCCGCGCATCCGGTGGTCGGCAGCCCGCGCGTACACGCGCTGGTCGCGCTGTTTCTGTTCCAGGCCGCGCGGATTCCGGCCCGGCGCGATGACGCCGGCGATCAGCTCCTGCTCGCCGAGCAAGACCGCTCGCGCTGGGACCGGGCTGGGCTGCGCCGCGCCCTCGCACACCTGAAGCTGGCGGCTCGCGGGGATGAGTTGAGCGCATACCACCTTGAGGCCGAGATCGCGAGCTGCCACGCGCTTGCCGCCAGCTTCGAAACGACCGATTGGCGACGAATTCTCGATTGTTACGACCGGCTGCTGGCGCTGAGCCCGTCGCCGGTCGTGGCGCTGAACCGCGTGGTCGCGCTGGCCAAGGTCGAGGGCCCGGACGCCGGCCTGCGGGCGCTCGATGCGTTGCGCGAAGAGCCCGCGCTCCAGCGCTATGGTCCGCGCTATGCGATCGAGGGTGACCTGCTCTGTCGGCTCGGCCGCACGGCCGAGGCAAAGCACGTTTTGAACCGAGCCGCTTCGCTGGACGCCAGCGAGCCGGTGCGCCGATACCTGGAACGGCGCGTACAATCCCTGACCCAAGGAGGATAGGAATGCTCCATTTAGCTCTCGGACTCGTTCTTTCGCTGGCGCCGCTCAAGGCCAGCCCCGAGGTTCCGGCGACGCCGCCGGTCATCGCCGGCCTGATCGGCGACTGGCAAGGCGAGGGCCAGCTTTTCGGCCAGCCGGCTTCGTTTTCGATGTCCTGGTCGTGGGCGCTCGAGCGGCGCTTCGTCAAGCTCGAGTTCGAAAACGGCCTCGTCGGCGACGGCCAGGTCCAGCCGGTGCTGCGAGCCGTCGCGTTCTACCGCGTCGCCGAATCGGGCGAGCTCGAGGGCCACTGGTTCGACACGCGCGGACAAACCCTGAGGCTGGAGCCGGTGGCCGGCGACTCGACCCTGACCACCCACTGGTTCGCCGAATCCGAACAGGGCCGCACGACCTACCGCCTCACCGGGCCGGATAAGGCCGAGGTGCTCGACGAGGTGCTGGCCGACGGCCAGTGGCGCCCTTTCGGGACCGCTTCCTACTGGCGCTCAGCTACTCAGGCGCAATAACGTAGCCCAGTCCCTCAGCCGCGGCCGAATCGTTCAAGCGCTTGATCTCGCCGTCGATCAGACTCGCCAGCGCGGTCTGGTTGGCGCGCAGCAGTTCGGTCAGTTCGGCGTCGACCTCGCGCATGCCCTGGGTCGGCGGTCCATCGTGATCGAGCGCGGTGCGGTACAGCCAGCCGAAGCGCGAATACAGCTTGGCCCCGCCCTCGCGACCGGCCAGGATGTCGTAGTTCACCTTGGCGCCCGGGTTGTAGAGCACGCCGTCGAGCGCCGAGAGTTTTTCCAGAACCTCCTTGCCCAGCGCGACCACCCCGGTCGCCGCCGGCCGCTCGGACAGGCGCGCGTTGTGCGCCTCGATCTGCGCCCGCAGGCCCCGGATCTTGACCGCGTCGGCGGTGACCGCCGAGATCTTGTCTCGAACGCCCAGCATGAACCGGGTCTGCCGCTCGAGCGCCGCGGGATCCACGCTCGAGCGCGGGTCCGGCCGCACGCTGAGCGGCTGTTCATAGGTTTTGCCGGCGACCTTCAGGCGCAACCGATACTCCCCCGGCGGCACCAGCGGACCGACCTTGACGTCGCCGGCGTCGTTGGTCGAGCCGGGGATGCGCTTGGCGCCCTCGTAGCTCAGGTCCCAGGCCGCCCGGTTCATGCCCTTGACGGCTTCGAGGTCCGGTTTCGGGTCGGAGTCGGGATCCCAGTCGGGGTGGTCCTCCGGAACGTACGGGGGCTCCAGCTCGCTGCTCAAGGTGCGGATCACGGCTCCGCTTTCATCGAGCACCTCGAGCGTGATCTCGTCGGTCGGTTTCTCCGCCAGGTGATACGTCACGCCGACGCCCTGCGGCGGGTTCGCGCCCTTGCCGTCGCTGCTGCCGGCGGGGGCGTCCGCGTAGCGCCAGCGGATCGCCGGCGGGGGCGCGAACAGGTGCGCCGCGGCCGCGGCGATTTCGGGTGAAAACTCCCGCACCGGAGTCAGATCGTCCAGGATCCATGCCGAGCGTCCGAGCGTCGCCACCACCAGGTCATCCTGGGCCACCGCCAGGTCGACCACCGCCACGGTCGGCATGTTCAGCCGCAGGGATTCCCAGCTCGCGCCGTCGTCGCGCGAGACCATGACGCCGCGCTCGGTCCCGAGGTAGAGCATGCCCTCCCTGCGGGTGTCCTCGCGGACCACGTGCAGGTAGATTTCCCGATCCAGCCCCCGGGTCAGGCTTTTCCAGTTGCGGCCGTAATCGGCCGTCTTCCACAGGTACGGCGTTTCGTCATCGAGCCGGTGCGCGTCGACGACCACGTAGGCGGCGCCGGCCTGCCAGCGGGAGGCCTCGATGATCGACACCGTTGCCCATTCCGGCAACCCCCGCGGGGTCACGCGGGTCCAGATCTGCCCGCCGTCGCGGGTCACGTGTACCAGGCCGTCGTTGGTGCCGGCCCAGATCACGCCGGCCTCCAGCGGGGATTCAGCGACCGCGAAAATCGTGCCGTAGAACTCGACCCCGGTGTTGTCGCCGGTAATCGGGCCCCCGGCCCAGCCCTGCTTGGCCTCGTCGTCCCGGGTCAAATCAGGGCTGATGATCTCCCAGCTCTGTCCGCCGTCGCGGGTTTGCTGCAGCGTGTTGCTGGCGTGGTAGACGAGCTTGGAATCGTGCGGCGAGATGACGATCGGCGAGGTCCACTGGAAGCGGTGGCGCAGATCCGAAGCGGGGTGGCCGCTGCCGTTGTCCGGATAAATTCCGACGTGGGGAGACTGGCCGGTGCGCTCGTCAAAACGGGACAGATAGCCCAAGTACTCACCGGCGTACACGATCCCCGGCTCGGTGGGGTCGGCCACAACGTAACCCGCCTCGCCGCCCCCCACGCCTCGCCAGTCCGACAGCAGCAGCCCGCCCGAATGCAGGCTGTTGTTCGGCGCCGCCAGCGTGCCGTAGTCCTGCAGGCTGCCCATGACCCGGTACGGGGTGCGGGTGTCGACCGACAGATGGTAGAACTGGCTGATCGGCAGCGGCGGGCGGACCCAGGTATGGCCGCCGTCGAAGCTCAGCGACACGCCGGCGTCGCTGGCGATCGCGATCCGGCGCGGGTCTTCCGGATCGATCCATACGTCGTGGTAATCCCAGCCGCCGCCTTTGACCGAACGCACGCTCAAGCCCCCGTCGATGGTCTTGAGCAGATTGACGTTGGGAAACCAGACCACGTCGGCGTTGCCGGGATCGATGGTCAGGGTCATGTAGTACCAGGCGCGCTGGCGGATGCCGTGCGAACCGTTGACCCGTT